>NZ_JBFTEP010000030.1:0-31767 GCF_047229365.1 Cellulomonas pasadenensis
GCCGCGGCGGGGACGGCCGCTGCGGCGGGCCGGTCGCCGCCGTCGGGGACGTCGGACGAGGCGGGGGTGGTGGCGTCGTTCGGCACCGGCCCAGTGTGCCGGGGGCGTCCGGGCGTCGCAGGCCCGTCCGCGAGGACGGGGTGCCCGACGCCCGCGCGAGGGGCGCTCGACATCGACCCGGTGCGGTGCGACGATGGCACTGCAAACGTTTGCATCCTTCCTTCCAGCGTCCTGGCACCGGCGCCGTCGTCCTCCCCGGGGACGGCCCGCCCCCGACCCGACGGAGCGTCGTGAGCCCCACCCCGACCGGCACCGCGCCCGGCACCACCGCCCGCCCCCTCGCCGAGGTCGCGCTGCTCCTCGCCGCCGACGACGACGTCGCGGTCACGACGGCCGACGTCGCCGCCGGCACGCCGCTCGCCCTCGCGGGCGGCGCCGTCACCGTGCCGGCCGACGTGCCCCGCGGGCACAAGCTGGCGGTCCGCGCCCTGCCGGCCGGTGCGCAGGTGCACAAGTACGGGCAGGTGATCGGGCGGACCACGGCGCCCGTCGCACCGGGCGAGCACGTGCACGCGCACAACCTCGGCATGGACACCGTCGCGCACGCGTACGAGTTCGGCACCGCGCGCGTGCAGGTGCCGCCCGCGGCGACCGCCCGCACGTTCGAGGGCTTCCGCCGCGCCGACGGCCGGGTCGGCACGCGCAGCTACGTCGGCATCGTCACGTCGGTGAACTGCAGCGCGTCGACGGCCCGGATGATCGCCGACCAGTTCCGCGGGCCCGTGATGGACGCGTGGCCGCACGTCGACGGCGTCGTCGCGCTCACGCACGACTCCGGCTGCGGGCTCGTGCCGACGTCCGAGGGCGGCCAGGTCCTGCGGCGCACGCTGCGCGGGTACGCGGCGCACCCCAACGTCACGGGCCTGCTGGTGCTCGGGCTGGGCTGCGAGATGCTCGCCGTGCAGGGGCTGCTCGCCGACCTGCCCGCGTCGCCAGACACGCTCGTGGAGCACCTGACGATCCAGGACGAGGGCGGGGTGCGCGCCACCGTGCGCGCGGGCGTCGCGGTCGTGCGGGGCATGCTCGACGAGCTCGACGGCCGGCGCCGCGAGACGGTGCCGGCGTCGTCGCTGGTCCTCGGGCTGAACTGCGGCGGCTCGGACGGCTACTCGGGCATCACCGCCAACCCGGCGCTCGGGCGCGCGTCCGACCTGCTCGTGGCGCAGGGCGGGACGAGCGTGCTCGCCGAGACGCCGGAGGTCTTCGGCGCCGAGCACCTGCTGACCCGGCGCGCCGTCAGCGAGGCCGTCGGCCGCCGCCTGCTGGACCGCATCGACTGGTGGCAGGACTACATGACGCGCGGCGGCGGAACGCTCGACAACAACCCGTCGCCCGGCAACAAGGCGGGCGGCCTGACGACCATCCTCGAGAAGTCCCTCGGCGCGGTGGCGAAGGGCGGCACCGCGGAGCTGTCGGCGGTGTACGAGTACGCCGAGCCGGTCGTCGACCGGGGCTTCACGTTCATGGACACCCCCGGCTACGACCCCGTCTCGGTGACGGGTCTCGTCGCGGGTGGCGCCACCGTCGTGTGCTTCACGACGGGCCGCGGGTCGGTGCTCGGCTCGAAGCCCGCGCCCTGCGTGAAGATCGCGACGAACACCGAGATGTACGAGCGCATGCGCGAGGACATGGACCTCGACGCGGGTCGCGTCGTCACCGGCACCGCCACCCTCGACCAGGTCGGCGACGAGATCCTCGACCTCGTGCTCGAGGTGGCGTCGGGCCGCGCGACGGTGAGCGAGGAGCTCGACCTCGGGCGCGACGAGTTCGTGCCGTGGCAGCTCGGCGCGGTGACCTGAGCACCCCCGTGCCCGCCACGCCCACGACACTGCACGACGTCGCCCGCGAGGCCGGCGTGTCGCCCGCGACCGTGTCCCGCGCGCTGACCGGCGGCACCGTCAGCCCCACCACGCGCGCGGCCGTGCGCGCCGTCGCGGACCGGCTCGGGTACCGGCCCAACCGGGCAGCGCGCGGGCTCATCACGGGTCGCGCCGGCGCGCTGGGGCTCGTCGTCCCGGACCTCACCAACCCGTTCTTCGCCGACGTCGCCAAGGGTGTGGCGGCGCGGGCGCGCGCGGCGGACCTGCCCGTCTTCGTCACGGACACCGACGAGGAGGCCGGGCTCGAGGTCGAGGCCGTCGCGTCGCTGCGGCGCAGCACCGACGGCCTGCTGCTGTGCTCGCCGCGCGCGTCCGACGCCGAGCTCCTCGAGGTCGCCGACCGCGCGACGACCGTCCTGCTGCACCGGCGCGTCGACGGCCTGCCGTCGGTGGCGGCGGACCTCGCCGACGGCACGCGGCAGGCCGTCGAGCACCTGCGCGCGCTCGGGCACCGGCGCATCGCGTACGTGCCGGGCCGCCCGTCGTCGTGGGCGGGCGCGCAGCGCGACGCCGGCCTCGCCGCCGCGGCGGCCGACGGCGGCGTCGAGGTGGTGCGCTGCGCCGCCGTCGCACCCACGTTCGCCGGCGGCGTGCAGGCGGCCGACCTCGTCCTCGCGGACGGCGCGACCGCGGTGCTCGCCTACAACGACCTCGTCGCCGTCGGGCTGCTCAGCCGGGCGGCGGCGCGCGGGGTCCGGGTGCCCGACGACCTCAGCGTGGTCGGCCACGACGACACCGTCGCGACGATGGGCCACCCCGCGCTGACGACCGTGGACGTGCCGCAGCGTCGCGCCGGCGGCACCGCCGTCGACCTGCTGCTGCGCCTCGTCGCCGCGGCCCGCACGGCGGCCGGCGCGCCGTCCGCGGCCACCCCCGGCACCGAGGTCACGCTCGCGACCCACCTGGTCGTGCGCGCCTCCACGGCCGAGCCCCGCACCCGCTGACCCCCGACGCCGGGGCCCCGCCCGTCCGTGCGCGCTGGACCGGCGTCCCGGGATGCCCGGTGCGGCGCCCGCCCGTAGCGTCGGTCGGAGCCGACCCGGAGGTGTGCAGCATGGAGACCGACCTGACCGTCCGCCCGCTCGCGCTCGTCACCGGCGCGTCCAGCGGCATCGGCCTGGAGCTGGCGCGCGAGCTCGCGGAGCGCGGGTTCGACCTGCTCGTCACGGCCGAGAACCCCGAGCTCACCCTGGCCGCCGACGGCCTCGCGCAGATCGGCACGGCCGTGCGCGCCGTCCAGGCGGACCTGAGGACCGCCGAGGGCGTGCAGACCCTCCTCGACGAGGTGACGGCGGTCGGCCGCCCGCTCGACGTGGCGGCGCTCAACGCCGGCCGCGGCGACGGCGGCGCGTTCGTGGAGATCCCGCTCGAGCACGACCTCGCGACCGTCCAGCTCAACATCGTCGCGAACCTGCGCCTCACCAAGGCGCTGCTCCCCGCGATGGTGCAGCGCGGCGCGGGCCGCCTGCTCATCACGTCGTCCGTGGCCGGCCTCATGCCCGGTCCGGGCTACGCGACGTACGCGGCGTCGAAGTCGTTCCTCACGTCGTTCGCCGAGGCGATCCGGCACGAGCTGAAGGACACGGGCGTCACCGTCACCGCGCTCATGCCGGGGCCGACCGACACGGACTTCTTCGAGCGTGCCGACATGGTGGAGACCGTCGTCGGGCAGGGCAGCAAGGACGACCCGGCCGACATCGCCCGTCAGGGCGTGGAGGGGCTGCTCGACGGCAAGGACAAGGTCGAGGTCCACACCGTCAAGGCGCGCATGCAGTCGGCGATGGCCGCGGTGCTGCCCGACGCCGCGAAGGCGAAGGTGCACGGCGCCTTCACGAAGCCGACGGGCGAGAAGGCCGAGCGCTCCGAGCTGACCGACTGAGGCCGACCGACCGAGGGCCGGTCGCGCGCCGCACCCGGGACGTCAGGGTGCGACGCGCCCGTGCTCCACGAAGGCGGCGTGGGTGAGCGGCATGAGCTGCGCCCACGCCGCCTCCATCTGCTCCGCGACCATCTCGATCTCGCGCTGCGGGAACGACGGCACCTTCGCGTCCTCGCTCTTGGTGCGCAGCGAGAGGAAGTGCATGAGCGAGCGCGCGTTGCACGTGGCGTACATCGACGAGAACAGGCCGACCGGCAGGACGGCGCGCGCGACCTCGCGCGCGACGCCGGCCGCCAGCATGTCCTGGTAGGCGGTGTACGCGTGCGCGTACGCGCCGCGCATGGCGGCGTCGACGACGGCGTGCTGCTCGGCGGTCCCCGCGAAGAACTCGTACCGGCCGGGCTTGCCCTGCTGCACGAGCCGGCGGTCCGCGCCCGGCACGTAGAACACGGGCTGCAGCTCGCGGTAGCGCCCGCTCTCCTCGTTGTAGGAGAAGCCGACGCGGTGCCGGTGGAACTCGCGGAACACGAAGATCGGCGCGCTGACGAAGAAGGTCATCGAGTTGTGCTCGAACGGCGTGCCGTGGCGGTCGCGCATGAGGTAGTTGATGAGCCCCTTGGAGCGCGACGCGTCCGCGTCGATGTTCTCCAGGGTCGCCTCCCCCGCCGTCGAGACGCGCGCCGCGAACAGCACGTCGGCGTCGCGTGCGGCGTGCCGCACGAGCTCCACCGTGACGTCGCTGCGGTACGTCGGCTGCTGCTGCGGGACCTCGTCGCCCACCGTCATCCGTGCGTCCTCCCGGGGTGCGCGCGGACCGGTCCGCGCGAGACGTGCGGCGCCACGGCACGGCCGCCGGCACCGCGTGCGAGCGTACCGCCGGCGGGCGTGGCCCCACGCACCGTCCCACCCCGCTCCCTCCGCCCCGCCCACCCTTCCCACCGCGCCGGAATTCTCATCTACGGTGGTGACGTTGAGAACGGGGCGGCGGGACGGGCCCGCGGCGGTGCGGAGGGCAGCGACATGATCGGGCAGCGCGTCACCCGGCAGCGGACGGCGATCGCCGGGCTGCTGGACGACCTCGGCGAGTTCCGCAGCGCGAAGCAGATCCACCTCGCCCTCCAGCAGCGCGGCGACGACATCGCCCTGGCGACGGTCTACCGGACGCTCAACGCGATGGCGGAGTCCGGCGACGTCGAGGTGCTGCTCAACCCGACGGGCGAGCACACGTACCTGCGCTGCGCCCCCACGGCGAGCCACCACCACCACCTGGTGTGCCGGCACTGCGGCCGCACGGTCGACGTCGACGCCCCGCAGCTCGAGGAGCTCGTGAGCGCGCTGGCCACCGAGCACGGGTTCACCGAGCTCGAGCACTCCGTGGACTTCGTCGGCGTGTGCGCCGCGTGCGCCCGGGCGGGCGCCGACCACTGAGCGTGCCCGGCGCGTCGGTGCCCCTGCACGCGCGTCAGTGCCGGTGCCCGCGGTCGGCGGCGACGTCGGCGTGCGCCGTGCCGCTCGCGACGACGGCCGCGATCGCCGTCGTCAGCGGGATCGCCAGCACGAGCCCGATCGAGCCCGCCAGCGTGCGCACGATCTCCTCGGCGAACGCCCCGCTCGTCAGCGTGCGCGCGAGCGGCTGGCTGTAGACCTCGAGCAGCAGCAGGACGGGCAGCGACGCCCCGGCGTACGCGAAGGCGATCGTGTAGACGGTCGACGCGATGTGGTCGCGCCCGATGCGCATGCCCCGCGTGAACAGCTCCCGCACGCCGGCCGACGGGTCCGCGGCCCGCAGCTCCCACACGGCCGACGCCTGCGTGATCGTCACGTCGTTGAGCACGCCGATCCCCGCGAGCACGACGCCGCACAGGAACACGCCGCGGAGCACCTGCACGCCGTCGTCGCCGAGCAGCCGCGCGAGCTGGAAGGTGTCCTCGCTCGTCACGGGCTGCAGGTGGGCCAGCGCGGCGCCCGCGACGCCCAGGCCGGTGACGAGCGCGAGCCCGGCCAGCGTCCCGACGAGCGCGGTGGTGGTGCGCAGCGAGACGCCGTGCGCGAGGTACAGCACCGTGACGACGATGGCGGCGGACGCGCACAGCGCCACGACCAGCGCGTTCTCCCCCGCGACGACGGCGGGCAGCAGGTAGGCGCCGAGCACGCCGAACGCGACCGCGAGCCCCACCAGCGCCCGCAGCCCGCGCACGCCCGCGACCGCCGCGGTGAGCAGCCCGAACACGACCGCGAACGCCGTCAGCGGCACCCCGCGCGCGAAGTCGCCCCACGCCCACACCTCCGGCTGGCCGTCGGCGGCGGGGTACCGCTCGAGCACGACGCGCGTGCCGGCCGGGACGTCGGCGGGCGCGAGCCCGGCGGTGGCGTACACCTCGACGGGTCCGTCCGCGTCGTCGCCGGGCACGTCGGCCGTCACCCGCAGGCACCGCACCTCCGCCGGCACGCTGCCGTCCGGCTCGACGTCCTCGACGGTGCCCTCGCAGGTCTCCCACCGGGCGTCGGTCACGCGTGCGGTCACGAAGTCGACGGCCCCGGCCTGTGTGGGGTCCTGCGCGACACGGGGTCCGGTGGGCCACGTCAGCGCGATGCCCGCGAGCGCGGCGACACCCACCGCGACCACGACGAGCACGAGCCAGGCACCGGCGCGGGGGGCCTGGCCGCCCGTCGGGCCGACGTGGGCGGCGGCGGCACGGGGATGGGCGGGGGCGTCCTCGGGGTGCACGCACCGATCCTGGCAGGCGGTGCGGCGTGCGCGCCGCACGGGTGAGGCCCGACACGGCGGCACGGGTCGGGTCGCACGCCCGGGGGACGCTCGCGTCGCCGCGCCGCCCGCTCGGCGCGAGACTCGACGCGTGCCCGCGCTGCCCGACCTCGTCCGCCCGATGCTCGCCGTGCCCGGCGAGCTCCCCACCGGGGACGACGCGGGCTGGGCCTACGAGATGAAGTGGGACGGCGTGCGCGCCGTCGCGTACGTGCAGGGCGGCCGCGTGCGGCTGCTGTCGCGCAACGACCGCGACGTCTCGCGCTCGTACCCGGAGATCGCCGCCCTCGGGGACGCGGCCGGGCCCGCGCCGGTCGTGCTCGACGGCGAGCTCGTCACGTTCGACCCGCGCGGCGCCCCCGACTTCGGCCGGCTGCAGCAGCGGATGCACGTGGCCGACCCGGCGGTGGCGCGCCGGCTCGCGCGCACCGTCCCCGTCGTCTACCTCGTGTTCGACGTGCTGCACGTCGGCGACCGGCCGACGCTCGCCCTGCCGTACGACGACCGCCGGCAGCTGCTCGAGGGCCTGGCCCTCGGCGGGCCGTCGTGGCAGGTGCCGCCGTCGTTCGCCGGCCCGGGTGCCGACGTGCTGACCGCGAGCCGCGAGCTCGGGCTCGAGGGCGTGCTCGCCAAGCGCCGCGGCGCGACGTACCGGCCGGGCGCGCGCTCGCCGGACTGGCGCAAGGTCAAGCACGTGCACATGCAGGAGGTCGTGCTGGTGGGGTGGCGGCCCGGGCAGGGCCGGCGCGCGGGCACGGTCGGCTCGCTCGTGCTGGGCGTCCACGACGCCGACGGCGTGCTGCGGCCGGCGGGCGGCGTCGGCACGGGCTTCACGGGACGCGCCCTCGACGACCTCGGTGCCCTGCTGCGTCCGCTGGAGCGCGCGACGCAGCCCGTGGCGGGGCACCTGCCGCCGGCGGACGTGCGCGACGTGCACTGGGTCGAGCCCCGCCTCGTCGGCGAGGTGGTGCACGCGGGGTGGACGTCCGACGGCCGGTTGCGTCACCCGTCCTGGCGAGGCCTGCGCCGCGACAAGCACCCGGATGACGTGGTCCGCGAGGACTGACCCCTATCCTGGGCACCCGCGACATGTCCGGGCCGAGCAACGGCCGACCCGCGGATCCCGGTGGAGGGCGGTCCCGTGTCCGGTCCTGGTCCGTCGCGCCGTCGGCCGGACGTGCTGACCCCGGCGTCCGTCGCGGACTCCGCGCTCGCCCGCCTCACCGACCTCGCGGCCCGCCTGCTCGGCGCCGGCGCGGCCCACCTGTCGCTCGTCGAGGGCACGTCCGCGGTGCCCGGCCTCGCCTCCCCGTCCGACCTCGACGGGCTGTGCGCCGCGACGACGACGGGCACCGTGCCCCTCGTCGTCCCGGACACGACCGCGGACCCGCGCACCGCCTCGCTGCCCGCCGTGCTGGACGGGACCGTGCGCGCGCACCTCGGCGTGCCGCTCGTGGGGCGCGAGGGACGCGTCGTCGGGGCGCTCTGCGTCACGCACCCCGAGCCGCGGGCGTGGTCCGGGACCGACGTCGCGCTGCTGTCCGACCTGGCGGCCGCGGCGGTGACCGAGCTCGAGCTCGCGGCCCTGTCCCTGGACTACGAGACGGACCGCGTGCGCTGGCTGCTCGCGGTGAACGCCGGCGGCGTGGGGTCCTTCGACTGGGACCTGCGCAGCGGCCGCATCGACTGGGACGACCAGCTGCACGCGCTCTTCGGCATGGAGCCCGGGCAGTTCGGCGGCACGATCGAGGAGTTCCGGCTCGTCGTCCACCCCGACGACGCGGCCCGCGTGGACCAGGCCATCACACGCGCGATCGAGACGTGCTCCGAGTACGACGCCGAGTACCGGGTGCTCCTGCCGGACGGCACGTACCGGTGGGTGCAGGCCCGCGGCACCGTGCTGGCCGGGGAGGACGGCGCGGGGGTACGGCTGCTCGGCGCCGCGTACGACACGACGGCCAAGCGCGACGCCGAGGGGCGCATCGCCCGCGTGCTCGAGACGATGTCCGCCGCGTTCTTCCTGCTCGACGACGCGTGGCGCTTCACGTACGTCAACGCGGAGGCGGAGCGGCTGCTCGGCCGCACGCGCGAGGAGCTCGTCGGCGGCGACATCTGGGAGCTGTACCCGGCCGCCGTCGGCTCGGACTTCGAGGTGCACTACCGGGGCGCGATGGCGGCCGACGAGCCGCGGGCGTTCGAGGCGTACTACCCGCCGCCGCTCGACGCCTGGTACGAGGTCCGTGCCTGGCCGGGTACGGACGGGCTGTCCGTGTACTTCCTCGACATCACCGCGCGACGCTCGTCGCAGGAGGAGGCGGCCCGGGCGCAGCGGCGCCTGCGGGCGGCGTCCACCCGCCTGCAGCTGCTCGCCGCCGTGAGCGACGACCTCAGCTCCACGCTGGACACCGAGGACGCGGTGCGCCGCCTCGCCCGGCACCTCGTGCCGGCGCTCGGCTCCTGGTGCCTCATCACGATGGCGGACGAGCACCGTCAGCTCCGGGACATCGCGAGCTGGCACGCCGAGCCGGGGCTGCGGGAGACCGTGGCGCGCTACGCGGACCTGCGCCTGACGGCCCTGTCGCCCCGCTCGTACCTCTTCCAGGCGCTGCGCACCGGCCAGCTCGTCGAGGTGCCGGACGCGACCGAGACGATCGTCGCGGCGCTGTCCGGCGAGGCCCGCGACGTGCTGCGGGGCCTCGCGCCGCACATGGCGTACGCGATTCCGATGCGTGCCCGTGGCCGCACGGTCGGCGCGATCACGCTCTTCCTCGACGCGGAGCGCGGCACCCTCCCTGCGGACGACCTCGCGATGCTCGTGCAGCTCGCCGACCGCGCCGGGCTGGCCCTCGACAACGCCCGCCTGTACGAGGAGCAGCGGCACATCTCCGAGACGCTGCAGCGGGCGCTGCTGTCGGCGCCGGTCGAGCCCGACCACGTGCACGTCGTCGTGCGCTACCAGCCGGCCGACGAGGCCGCGGAGGTCGGCGGCGACTGGTACGACGCGTTCCTGCAGCGGGACGGGTCGACGGTGCTCGCGATCGGCGACGTCATGGGCCACGACACCCAGGCCGCCGCCGCCATGAGCCAGGTCCGCACGCTGCTGCGCGGCATCGCGTACACGTCCGGCGGGTCGCCCGCGCAGGTCCTCGAGAGTCTCGACGACGCGATGCGCGCCCTCCAGGTCGACACCATGGCCAGCGCCGTGGTCGCCCGGCTGGAGCAGGACGCGGACCTGCACGAGCGCGGGCTGCGGCGCCTGCGCTGGTCGAACGCCGGCCACCTCGCGCCCCTGCTGTTGCTGCCCGACGGCACGGTCCGCGAGCTGGCCGGCGCGGAGCCGCAGATGCTGCTCGGGGTCGTGCCGGGCCGCCGGCGCCTCGACGAGGACGTCGTGCTGGGGAACGGCTCGACCGTGCTGATGTTCACCGACGGTCTCGTCGAGCGCCGCGGCGAGCACGTCCGCGACGGGCTCACGCGCCTGCGCGACCTCCTCGTGGAGATCGGGCCGCGCGCGGTCGCCGACGCCCGCAGCGCGGACGGCCTCGACCTGGAGGCGCTCGTCGACGAGGTCGTGCGGCGCATGCTCGACGGCCGCGCGGAGGACGACGTCGCCGTCGTCGCCGTGCACCTGTACGACCAGGACCGACCGCGCCCGCCGGCGGCCGGTCCCACGCACCTGTAGCGGCGCCACCCGGCACCGTCCGCGGCGGCCGTCCCCCCGGACCGGCCGCCGCGGAGGCGCGCGCAGCGGCCGTCAGCGCAGCCGGCGCACCAGCGCGCGGACCCCGGCGGCGACCACGACGCCGGCGACGACCCACGTGCCGCCCACGAGCACGGGGTCGAACGACTGGTGCAGCACGTCGACGCGCTCGCCGTCCCGGCGCGAGCTCAGGCCGTGCCTGCGCCGTTCGGAGAGGATGCCCGTCTCGGTGACCGGGTTGTCCGGCCGTCCCGACACGAACGACGCCAGGTGGCTCTCCCACGCGTCGACGCGGTCGCCGGCGATGAGCAGCAGCCAGTGGGCGGCACGTCCCTCGCTGTACCGGTCGTACGCGAACCGGCGGATCGCGCCGGACAGGCCGTGCAGCGGCTGGGCGGTGCCGAACGCCGGCGTCAGGCGCGCGTGCTCGACGGACCGCTCGCGGTCCTCGCCGCCGGGCTGCTGCTCGGGCTCGTGCCAGTGGGCGCCGCTGTCGAGGTCACGCCGCTCGCGCGGCACCGACGGCCGGTCGGCGGGGTCGAGGTCCGCACCCCAGCCGGGGATGCGGGCGCGCAGCTGCTCGGGGGTCTCGGGCAGCGGGGGCTTCTCGGGCGTGTAGGGCACGGTCCGCTCCTCTCAGGCGTCGCCGGTGACGACGAGGGTCTTGATGCAGCCGTCGAGCTTGGCGGAGAACATGTGGTACCCCTCCGCGATGTGCTCGAGCGGGATGCGGTGCGTGACGATGTCGCTCGGCGTCAGGTAGCCGGCGCGGATGTGCTCGAGCAGGCGGGGCCACTGCCGCTTCACCGGCGCCTGGTTCATCCGCAGCGTGAGGCCCTTGTTCACCGCGTCGCCGAACTTCACGGCGCTGAAGATCGGCCCGTACGCGCCGAGGACGGAGACGGTGCCGCCCTTGCGCACGGCGTCGATCGCCCAGTTCAGAGCGACCGGCGAGCCGCCCTGGAGCTTCAGCTTGGCGCCCGTGACGTGCTGCGTGAGGTTGCCGTCCGCCTCGGCGCCCACGGCGTCGATGACGACGTCGGCGCCGAGGTGCTCGGTGGCCCGCTTGAGCGTCACGACGACGTCGTCGACCTCGCCGAAGTTGATCGTCTCCGCGAACGCGAACGTGCGGGCCTTCTCGAGCCGGTAGTCCAGGTGGTCGACGACGATGACGCGGCCGGCGCCCATGAGCCACGCGGACCGCGCCGCGTACAGGCCCACCGGCCCGGCGCCGAGCACGACGACGACGTCGCCCTCGGCGATGTCACCGAGCTGCGCGCCGAAGTAGCCGGTCGCGAGGGCGTCGGTCATGAGGACGGCGTCCTCGTCGGGCAGCCAGTCCGGGATCTTCGACGGGCCGACGTCGGCGAACGGCACGCGCACGTACTCGGCCTGCCCGCCGTCGTACCCGCCGGTCGTGTGCGAGTACCCGTAGATCCCGCCGACCGCGGTCGCGTTGGGGTTCACGTTGTGGCAGTTGGACCACAGGCCGCGCGCGCAGAAGAAGCACGAGCCGCAGTAGATGTTGAACGGCACCATGACCCGGTCGCCGACCTGCAGGTTCTGCACCGACGGGCCGACCTGGTCGACCACGCCGATGAACTCGTGGCCGAACGTGTGGCCGATCCGGGTGTCCGGCATGAGGCCGTGGTACAGGTGTAGGTCGGAGCCGCAGATCGACGCGGTCGTCACGCGGACGATCGCGTCGTTCGGGTGCTCGATCCGCGGCACGTCCTTCTCCTCGACGCGGACCTTGTACGGACCTCGGTAGACCATCGCGCGCACGGGCGCACCACCCCTCGAGCCGTCGTCGGCGCGCCGTGTTCTGGACGCCCGGTCCAGGTTGGCACGGGCGGCCGGGGTGTGCCCGCCGGGCGTGACCGCGCCGCCGCGGCGACCATGGACGCCACCGGGCCGCACCCGCGCCCGCGCGAGGAGGAGGTCCGCACGTGGGCATCGACGTCCGTCGCGTCGGCGGGTCGGCGGGGTGACGCGCCGTGCGTGAGCTCGTCGTGCTGGGCACGTCGTCGCAGGTGCCCACGCGCACGCGCAACCACAACGGGTACCTGCTGCGCTGGGACGGGCAGGGCCTGCTCGTCGACCCGGGCGAGGGGACGCAGCGGCAGATGATCCACGCGGGGGTGGCCGCGTCCGCGGTGACGGGCGTGTGCCTGACGCACGTGCACGGCGACCACTGCTACGGGCTGCCGGGCGTCCTGTCGCGGATGGTGCTCGACGGCGTGCAGCACCCGGTGCACGTGCACTACCCCGCGTCGGGCGAGCCGGTGGTGCGGGCGCTCGTCGCGCTGGCGACGCCGGGCCTCGACCTGCACCTGCACCCGCACGGGGCGGCGGGCGCGGTCGCGGACGGCCTCGAGGTCGTCCCGCTGCGGCACCGCGTCGAGGCGTACGGGTACCGGCTGACGGAGCCGGACGGGCGCACGTTCCTGCCGGACCGGCTGACCGCGGCCGGGATCGCCGGGCCGGACGTGGGACGGCTCGCGCGTGCCGGGCGGCTCGGGGACGTGCGCGTCGAGGACGTCAGCGTGCCGCGTCCCGGCCAGCGCGTCGCGGTCGTGATGGACACCGCCGTGTGCGACGGCGCCGCCGAGCTCGCGGACGGCGCCGACCTGCTGCTCGCCGAGTCGACGTTCGCGGACGCGGACGCCGACCTCGCCGAGGCGTACCTGCACCTGACGGCCGGGCAGGCGGGCGCCCTCGCCGCGGCGGGCGGCGCGCGCACGCTCGTGCTCAGCCACTACTCGTCCCGCTACACCGACGTCGAGCCGCTGCGCGCCGAGGCGGAGGCGGCGGTGCGCGCCGCAGGCGCGTCGACCACGGTCGTCGCCGCGCACGACGGCGACCGGGTGCGCGTGCCGGCACGGCGGACGGCCGGGTGACGGCTCGGTGAACAACCGCACCGCCCGGTGGCGGGCCGGTGCGGCGGCCGGTAGTCAGGTCGCATGTCCATGGCCGAGCCGCTCATGCCCCACCTGCCCGAGACCGAGGAGGAGGTCGCCGCCGCCGACCCCGGCCACGGCGCCCCCGCCGCCGCGCCCGGCACCGGGGTCGGGGGTGAGGACCCCGACGCGCGCACCGACGACCACGACGGCCCGACGACGCGTGCGGCCGACACGGCGCCCGCCGCGCTGCGCGACGAGGACGGGGACGAGCCGCCGTTCCGCACGCCGCAGCCGGACGACGTCCGGCGCACCGCCGGCGACGGCTGACCGCGGCGCGGGCGCAGGCCGACCGGTCAGCGCCCGCGGAACGGTCCGTGCAGGCCCGCCCACTGCAGCAGCATGATCGTCTTCGCGTCCGCGACCTCGCCGGTCAGCGTCATCGCCAGGGCCCGCGGGAACGGCAGCTCGACGACCTCGATGTCCTCGCCCTCCTCCGCCAGCCCGCCGCCCGCGGCCGTGCGCTGCGCGGGCGTGTAGGGCGCCGCGTAGAAGTGCAGGCGCTCGGTGACCGATCCGGGGCTCGTCCACACGTCGAAGACGTGCTCGAGCGCGCCGACCTGCACGCCGGTCTCCTCCTCGGCCTCCCGCCGGATCGCCGTGGCGGGATCGTCGTCGTCGAGCAGCCCCGCGGCCGTCTCCAGCAGCATGCCGTCGGGGTGGCCGTTGACGTAGACGGGGAACCGGAACTGGCGCGTGAGCAGGACCGTCCCCCGATCGGGGTCGTACAGCAGGACGGTCGCGCCGTTGCCGCGGTCGTACGTCTCGCGCTGCTGGCGCCGCCAGCGGCCGTCGCTGCCGCGGTAGTCGAGGGTCGTGCGGCGCAGCACGTGCCACGCGGTGGCGAGCAGCTCGACGGCGACGACGCGCACGCGCGGGTTGCCGGTCAGGTCGAGTCCCGTGCGGTCGAGGTCGGTGCGCCCGCGGTGGTCGGGCACGCGGGTGCCGGGCTGGACGTCGGTCGTGGCGGTCGGCGCGGAGGTCATGACCCCGACGCTACGTGCAGTATCGTGCAGGAACAAGGACAATCGTGCAGTCCCTGAAGCACCCCGGAGGTCCCGTGCTCACCGCCCAGCGTCGCGACGTCCTGCTCGAGCGGCTGCGGGCCGACGGCCGGGTCGTCGCCAAGGACCTCGCCGCCGAGCTCGGCCTCTCGGAGGACACCGTGCGCCGCGACCTGCGCGAGCTGGCGGCCGCCGGCCTGTGCCAGCGCGTCTACGGCGGCGCGCTGCCCGCCTCCCCCGCGGCCGGCGACCTCGCCGCGCGCCGGACGGTCGCGGTCACGAGCAAGGAGCGCGTCGCGGCCGCCGCGGCACGGCTCGTCACGCCCGGCAGCACCGCGCTCCTCGACGGCGGGACGACCGCGCTCGCCGTCGCGCGCGCCCTGCCGCCCGACCTCGACGCCACCGTGGTCACCCACAGCCCCGTCGTCGCCGCGGCCCTCGTGGAGCACCCGCGGGTCGAGCTCGTGCTGCTCGGCGGACGCGTGTTCAAGCACTCCGGCGTCGCCTGCGGGGCGGCAGCGGTCGAGGCCGCGGACCGCGTGAGCGCCGACCTGTTCCTGCTCGGCGTCACCGGCGTGCACCCGACCGCCGGCCCCACCACGGGCGACGCCGACGAGGCGGCCATGAAGCGCGCGCTCGCCCGCCGGGCCGCCGACACGTACGTCCTGGCGAGCGCCGAGAAGATCGGTGCGGCCTCACCGTTCACCGTCCTGCCGCTCGCAGACGTGGCCGGCATCGTGACGGACGTCGACGGGGACCATCCCGCGCTCGTCGACCTCGCGGCTGCCGGGGTCCCGCTCCTGCACGCCTGAGCGCCACCTGCGCCGGGCACCCACCGGAGGCAGGCGTCATCACGTCGCAGCAGCTCGGCGACGGCAGCGTCCTCGAGCCCGAGGACCGCTGACGGGTGCAGGACCCGTCACGTCGGTCGCGGGCCCTAGCCTGCCGCCGTGACCACGTCGACCCCGTCCCCGCTCCGCAACCGCGTCGGCCAGGTGTTCGTGCCGGTGCGCGACATGTCGTCGGCCGCCGCCTGGTACGCGGCGCTGCTCGGCCTGCCCACCCCCGCCACCTCGCACGAGGACCGCATCTGCGACCTGCCGGCCGACGGCGAGGTCCGCCTCGCCCTCGACGCGCACGACCCCGACTTCACGGCGGACGGCCCGCCGCGGTTCTTCTGGTGGGTCGACGACCTCGTCGCCGTGCGCGCCCACCTCGACGCGCTCGGCGTGGAACGCGTCGGCGACGTCACGGACGTCGGCTCCGTCGCGTTCCTGCAGTTCCGCGACCCGGACGGCAACCTCCTGATGGCCTGCGAGCGCCGCTGAGCCCCGCCCGCGCCACCCGCCCACCCCACCCGAACCGTCCACGACCGCACGGCGACGGGCCCCGGCGACCGGGCGGTCACCGGGGCCCGTGGCACCCGCCGGACGTCAGCCGCGCGGCTGCGCCGGGTTCGTCGGGTCGCCGTGCGACGGCGGGTTCTGCGGCGGACCCGTCGTCGCCGGCGACGCGGAGCTGCCGCCCTGCGGCGGCGCGGCCTGCTCGGGCGCGTACCCGGCCGGGTCGCCCGTGGACGGCTCGGCGCCGTCGGCGAGCTCGCGCAGGCGCTGGTCGAGCACCTGCAGCACGGGGAGCCGGTTGCCGTGCTGCTCCTCGTAGCGGCGCAGGACGTCGAGCTCGTCGGCCTCCAGCGAGCGGATGCGGTGGCCGAGGCTCCCGACGGGCAGGTGGTCGTAGTCCGGGACGGGCAGCGCGTCACGCGCGACGTCGTCGGTCATGTCGCTCCTCCGGGTCGGGGATGGTCCTCCCAGCATGTGCCGACGCGCACGACGTCGCACGCGGGGGCCGGGGGCGGTGCGTCCCGGGTGCGCGCGCGTCCGGACGGGCACACCCTGGAGACGTGGCGCCGCCGAGGTGGCCGGCGCCGGGCCAGCCGGCCCACGCGCCGGCGCGGGACCGTCCGGGGGCGACGATGCGAGCACGGGTGGGGCACGGGGTCGTGGGCGCGATCGCGGCGCTGACGCTGATGGGCTGCACGGCGGGTGAGGCCGCGCCGGAGGACACCGCGGGCGGAGGGGCCGCCGCGTCCTCGCCGCTCGCGACGGGGGTGCCGGTCGCGACGGCGGCGCTCGTCGACGCGGGCGGCAACGAGGTCGGCGACGTGCAGATGCTGCCGGAGGGCGACGCGCTGCGGGTCGTCGTCGACGTGACGGGCATGGAGCCGGGCTTCCATGCCCTCCACGTGCACGCGGTCGGCGAGTGCGACCCGGAGAGCTCGCCGCCGGACGACCCGACCCGCACGGGCGCGTTCCTGTCCGCCGGCGGGCACGTGGGCGCCGACGACGACCCGCACGGGTCCCACGCCGGTGACCTGCCGAGCCTGCGGGTGCTGGCGGACGGCACCGGTCGGCTGCAGGCCGTCACCGACGCGCTGACCGACGCCGACCTGCTCGACGAGGACGGGAGCGCGGTGATGGTGCACGCGGGTCGCGACAACTTCGCGAACGTCCCCGAGCGCTACGCCCCGCAGGGCCCGGACCAGGAGACCCTCGACACCGGCGACGCCGGCGGACGGGTGGCGTGCGGCGTCCTGGAGTGAGGGGCGCTCAGCGCAGGCGCGGCAGCCGCTGGTCGTGCGCGAGCACCGTGCGGAACGGGTCGCCGCGCTCGGCGATGCGGTCGAGCACGGTGCGGACCGTGAACGCGTCGGGCCGCAACCACGGGGCGTCGAGCTCGTCCCACGTGATCGGTGCGGACACCGGTGCGCCGGCGGCCGCCCGGGGGCTGTACGGCGCCACGAGGGTCTTGTTGATCGCGTTCTGCGTGTAGTCGAGCCGCGCCTGGCCGCCGCGCTCGCGCACCTCCCAGCGCCAGCTGACGAGCTCCGGCACGACGGCGCCCACCGTGCGGGACAGCGTCTCCACCCACGCGCGCGTCTCGTCGAACGACGGCCCGACCGCGATCGGCACCCAGATCTGGATGCCGCGCCGGCCGGTCAGCTTGGGCTGCGCGGTCACGCCGAGGTGCGCGAAGGCGTCGCGGTGCAGCCGCGCGAGGAGCAGCACGTCCTCCCAGGACGTCGACGTGCCCGGGTCGAGGTCGACCAGCGCGTACGTCGGCCGGTGCGGCTCCGCGGCGAGCGAGGTCCACGCGTGCCACTCGAGGGCACCGAAGTTCGCCGCCCACACGAGGGCGGCCGGCTCGTCGACCACCAGGTACGTCGTCGTCTCCCCGTCGTCCGCCTCGGGGTTGTGCCAGCGCGGCACCCAGTCGGGCGCGTGGTCGGGGAGCTGCTTGTGCCAGAACCCCTTCGTCGCCGCACCGCCCGGGTACCGGTGCATGTTGAGCGGGCGTCCGCGCAGGTACGGCAGCACGACGGGCGCGATGCGCGCCGCGTAGCGGACCAGCTCCCGCTTGGTGACCGGCTCCTCGCCGTCACGCCCGGGGAACAGCACCTTGTCGAGGTTGGTCACGCGCAGGCTCCGCCCGAGGACGTCCCACGTGCCGTCCCTGCGGATCGCGTCGAGCGCGGCGAGCTCGTCGTCGGTGGGGCCGGGCGGCACCGGCGGGTGCAGCTCGACCGACGCCTCCGCGGCGGGCAGGTCGGAGCGCCACAGCCGGTCGGGGTCCGCCTTGACCTCGTCGTTCGTGCGTCCGGAGACGACCGACGTCGGGTGGTCCTCCGCGTCCCAGCCGCTGACCGCGTGCTCGTCGTGCTTGTGCATCATGAGCCACTGCTCCGTGCCGCCGTCGCCCGGGCCACCGGTGCGCACCAGCAGGAACTTGCCCGTCAGCCGCGTGCCGTGCAGCTCCGCGTGCAGCTCGCCCCGCGCCACGTCGGCGGCCGGGTCGTCGCCCTTGTACGGCTCCCACGTGCCGCGGTCCCAGACGATGACGTCGCCGCCGCCGTACTCGCCGGCCGGGATGACGCCCTCGAAGTCCTCGTACTCGAGCGGGTGGTCCTCGACGTGCACGGCCATCCGCCGCACGTCGGGGTCGAGCGTCGGCCCGCGCGGCACCGCCCAGCTGACGAGGACGCCGTCGATCTCGAACCGGACGTCGTAGTGCAGGCGCCGCGCACGGTGCCGCTGCACGACGAACCGGCGCGCCGCGCCGGGTGCCGGCTCGGGCGCCGCGCCCGCGGGCTCGGGCGTGCGGTCGAACCGCCGCATCGACCGGTACGTCTCGAGCTCGCCGGGACGCTCCCCGCCGCGCCGCGCCATGTCCACCTCCCGGTGCCGGCCGGGCGCGGGTGCGCCCGACGCAGACAGCGTGGCGGAGAGACGCCGCGCCCGCGCCCCGAGCCGCCGGCGGCACGCGCACGGACGCGTCAGGACGTGGCGGCGGCCTCCGCGAGCAGCGCGTCGACGTCCGCGACGAGCGCGGCGCGCGCCCGCTCCGGTGCGTCGAGGTAGCCGGCGACCATCGCGCCGTCGCGCAGCACGACCCACCGGCGCGCAGCCGCGGCGGGGTCCGCGTGCCCGGCACGCCCCAGCGCGGTGGCGACGAGGTCGGTGAGCCACTCCCGGTGGGCGCGCACCGCACCGCGCACCGACGAGCCCGCGTCGGGGTACTCGGCGGCCGCGTTGATGAAGGCGCAGCCGCGGAACCCGTCGTGGCACACCTGGTCCGCGACCGTGGCGGTGAAGCGGGCGAGCCACTCGCGCGCGCCGACCGGGTCCCGGGGCACCTCCCCCGCCTCCGCGCGGACCGCGGCGTCCAGGGCCTCGAGGTGCGCGACCACCAGCGCCTCCTTGCCCGGGAAGTGCCGGTAGAACGTGGCGCGCGTGACGGCGGCCTCGGCGACGACCCGGTCGACGCCGACGGCGCGCACGCCCTCGGCGTAGAAGAGCGCCGACGCGGTGCGCAGCAGCCGCTCGCGGGCGGGCGAGGGGCGCACGGTCGTGGTCACTCGCCGACAGTAGCCGCGTGTGGCAGGGTGGCCTGCGGGAGAACGATCGTTCTCTTTTTCTCAACTCCCGGAGGTCCCCGTGCCCGCCGTCTACACCGCCGTCGCCACCGCCACCGGGGAGGGCCGCGAGGGCCACGCCCGTACGTCCGACGGCCTGCTCGACGTCGAGCTCGCCGTGCCGCGCGAGATGGGCGGCGCCGGGGGCGCGACGAACCCCGAGCAGCTGTTCGCCGCCGGCTACGCCGCGTGCTTCCACAGCGCGCTGAAGGGCGCGGCGCGCGCGCAGAAGACGGCGATCAGCGACACCGCCGTCACCGCCGAGGTCGGGATCGGCCCGACCGACGCCGGCGGCTTCGGCCTCGAGGTGACGCTCCGCGTCGAGGTCGGCGGCGTCGACGACGCCACCGCGCACGCGCTCGTCGAGGCCGCCCACCGGATGTGCCCGTACTCGAACGCGACGCGCGGCAACGTGCCCGTGACCCTCGAGGTCGTCACCGGCTGACGTCCGGCTCGCACCCGGCACCGCGGCCCCCCTCCTCCGGGGGCTGTCGCACGGTGCCGGGTGCGGTGTTCGATGAACCCCATGGCGACCGACGGCACCGCCGACGAGCTGACCCCCGGGTTCCGCGGACGGCCGCGCCCCGACGGCGTGGCGCTCCCGCCCGGGCAGTACGTCGAGCGTGGGTTCCCCGTGCTGACGGCCGGACCGACGCCGCACGTCCCGACCGACCGCTGGGAGCTCACGGTCTGCAACGAGGACCGCGAGACGTGGACGTGGTCGTGGGCCGACCTCATGGCACTGCCCCAGGACGAGCCGACCGTCGACCTGCACTGCGTGACGCGGTGGTCGAAGTTCAGCACGCGGTGGCGCGGCGTCAGCCTCGACGTGCTGCTCGCGGACGTCCGCTCGTCGGCGCAGTACGCGCTCGTCACCTGCTACGGCGGCTACACCACGAACCTGCCGGTCGCCGACCTGCTGGGCGGACGCGCCTGGGTCGCGCACACGTACGACGGCCGGCCCCTGCACCCGGAGCACGGCGGGCCCGCGCGCCTGCTCGTCCCCCACCTGTACCTGTGGAAGTCCGCGAAGTGGGTCAAGGAGATCCACCTCGTGCGCGACGAGACCCGCGGGTTCTGGGAGCGCTACGGCTACCACGACTACGGCGACCCGTGGCGCGAGCAGCGCTACCAGGGCGACTGACGGCGGCGCGGGCGGAGGCGGGCGGATGACGGGACAGGTGGCGGCCGGACGGGCGGTGACGGCGGCGGGCCAGGCCGGGACGACGCCCGGCGCGGCCCGGCTCGGCGACCGGTTCGCCGTGGCGTCCGGCTGGCGGGTCGCCACGCTCGTCTCGGCGGCCCACGCGAGCGCGTCGGCGCGCACGCTCGTGCTCGAGGTGCCCGGCTGGGCCGGTCACCGCGCGGGCCAGCACGTCGACCTGCGGCTCACCGCCGACGACGGCTACACGGCCGTGCGCGCGTACTCGATCGGCTCGTCGTGGGACCCCGCCGCGCCCACGCGCGTCGAGGTGACCGTGCAGCGCGTCGCCGGCGGCGAGGTCTCGCCGTACCTCGTCGACGACTTCGCGGTGGGGCAGCGCATCGAGGTCCGCGGCCCCGTCGGCGGCTGGTTCGTCTGGGAGCCGGGCGCCGGCGGCGGCGCGCCCGTGCTGCTGCTCGCCGGCGGCTCGGGCGTCGTGCCGCTCGTCGCGATGGTCCGCGAGCGCCGCCGCGCCGGGGACCGCACCCCGTTCCGCCTCGTGTACTCGGTGCGGATGCCGGGCGACGCGCTGTTCCTCGACGAGCTCACGGGCACCGGCCGGCGCGACAACGGCGTCGACACCCACGTCGTCTGGACGCGGGGAGTCCCGCCCGAGCGGGGCGACGACCGACCGCCGGGCCGGCTCACGCTCCGCGAGCTCGCGCGGCACGGCTGGCCCGCCGACCTCGCGCCGCTCGTCTACGTGTGCGGGCCGACCGGCTTCGTCGAGGCCGTGTCCCGCATGCTGCTCGTCCTCGGGCACGAGGCGTCGGCGATCCGGGCGGAGCGGTTCGGCCCGTCGTCCTGAGCGCGCCCGCGCCCGAGGACGTCCTGCCGTCCGCCCACGACGGCCCCGCCCGGCGGCACCTGATCCCCCGTCCGGGATGCGCGTCCCCTGCGCGGCTGCCGACCATGGCCGGGGACGGCGACCGGACGACGGACGGGGACGGGCATGGCCACGGTGGCGGACGGGATCGTGCGGCGGCTCGCGGAGTGGGGGGTCGACCGCGTCTTCGGGTACGCCGGCGACGGCATCGACCCGATCCTCGCCGCGCTGCACCGGGCGCAGGACGACGTCGAGCTCGTCACCGCCCGGCACGAGGAGATGGCCGCCTTCATGGCGACGGGCCACGCGAAGTACGGCGGCGGGGTCGGCGTGTGCCTGGCGACGCAGGGACCCGGCGCGGTGCACCTGCTCAACGGCCTGTACGACGCCAAGCTCGACCGCACGCCGGTCGTCGCGATCGTGGGCCAGGTCGTCACGACCGCCCTCGGCAGCGGCTACCTGCAGGAGGTCGACCTGCCGGTGCTGCTCAAGGACGTGTGCGGGCAGTACGTGCAGACGGTCGTCGCACCGGAGCAGCTGACGCACGTGCTCGACGACGCGGTCCGCACGGCCCTCGCCACGTCGAGCCCCACGTGCGTCATCGTCCCGCACGACGTGCAGAAGGCCGACCTGCCGGAGCCCGAGCAGACGCACGGCGTGGTGACGACGTCGCCGGCCCGGGCGCGGGCCCGCAGCCTGCCGTACGACGACGACCTCGACCGCGCCGCCGAGGTCCTGTCGGCGGGCGAGCGCGTCGCCGTGCTCGCCGGGCGCGGCGCCGCGCACGCCACCTCGGAGGTGCTGGAGGTCGTCCAGCGGCTCGGTGCCGGCCTGACCACCTCGCTGCCCGCCAAGCCGCTGCTGGACGAGGGCCTGCCGTTCCACTGCGGCGTCATGGGGCACCTCGGCACCACGGCCTCGGCCGACCTGATGGCCCGGTGCGACACGCTCCTGATCGTCGGCAGCAGCGACCCGTGGACGGAGTTCTACCCGCCGCTCGGGCAGGTCCGCACGGTGCAGGTCGACGTGGCCGCGCGGAACCTCGGCGCGAAGTACCCCGTCGACGTGCCGCTCGCGGGCGACGCCGCCACGACGCTGCGCGCGCTGCTCGACCGCCTGCCGGAGCGCACCGCCGACGCGCGCCGGCCGTGGCGGGCGCAGGTCGAGGAGTCCGTCGCCGCGTGGCACCGCATCGCCGCCGGGCGCGCCGCCGCCCCCGCGTCGCCGCTCAACCCGCAGGCCGTGCTGGAGGAGCTGTCCCGGTACCTGCCGGCGGACGCACAGGTCTCCGTGGACGTCGGCTCCGTCACCTACTGGTACGCGCGGTTCCTGCGCCTGCCCGCGGGCGTGCCCGCGCACCTGTCGAGCACGCTCGCGTCGATGGGTTCCGCGCTCCCCTACGGCCTCGCCGCCAAGCTGCTGCACCCCGACCGGCCGCTCGTCGCGCTCGCCGGCGACGGCGCGATGCTGATGAACGGCATCAACGAGCTCGTCACGGTGGCGGCGCGCTGGCGCGACTGGGCCGACCCGCGGTTCGTCGTCCTCGTGCTCGACAACGGCGACCTCGCCGAGGTCTCGTGGGAGCAGCGCGAGATGGAGGGCGACCCGCGGTTCCCGGTGTCGCAGACCGTGCCCGCCTTCCCCTACGCCGAGTACGCCGAGCTGCTCGGGCTGCGCGGCATCCGGGTCGACGACCCGGCGCGGCTCGCCGACGCGTGGCGCGGCGCGCTCGCCGCGGACCGCCCGTGCGTGCTGCACGCCGTGACCGATCGCGACACGCCGCTGCTGGCGCCGCGGACGCCGGCGTCGACGGTCGAGCAGATGCGGCGCGGGCTGACGCAGGAGCCGGACGGCACGCACGCCCGGGCGCAGCTGGACGCGCAGCGCGCCGGCGAGGCGGCCGACGACCCGGCGGGGCTCTCGGCCGAGCACGCGGGCTGACGCACGCCCCCGCGCGCCCGACGGCGGCCACGACCGACCACGGACCGACCCCGGACCCGACCGAAGGAGCACCGATGCCCGACCTCGAGCTCGTCCACAGCTTCGACGGCCCCATGCCCACCGGCGTGACCGTCTCCCGCACCGGCCGCGTGTTCGTGAGCTACCCGTTGTGGGGCGACGACGTCCCCGCGACCGTCACCGAGCTGCGGGACGGCGAGGCCGTCGCGTACCCGGACGAGCGCTGGAACACCCCGTCCGGGCAGGACGACGCGGGCGCGTTCGTCTCGGTGCAGAGCGTCGTCGTCGACCCGGCGGACCGGCTGTGGGTGCTCGACACCGGCAGCCCGGAGTTCCGCCCGACGCAGCCCGGCGGCCCCAAGCTGGTCCGGGTCGACCTGGCGACCGACACGGTCGCGCAGGTGATCACGCTCGCGCCGGACGTGGCGCTGCCCTCGACCTACCTCAACGACGTCCGCTTCGACCTGCGCCGCGGCGAGGCGGGGTACGCGTTCATCACCGACTCCGCCGACTCCGGGCCGAACGGTCTGGTCGTGGTCGACCTGGCCACCGGGGACGCCTGGCGGCGGCTGCACGACCACCCGTCCACGAAGGCCCTGGGTTGGCAGGACTTCCGCCCGTTCGTCGAGGGCCGCCCGCTCGTGCAGGCACCCGAGCCCGACGCGGAGGCCCAGCCCGTCGCCATGGGCGCCGACGGCATCGCCGTCTCCGCCGACGGCAGCCGGCTGTACTACTGCCCGCTCGCGAGCCGCCGGCTGTGGAGCGTGTCGGTCGACGCGCTCGTCGACCGCGACCTCGACGACGGGGCGGTCGCGGCGACGGTCGTCGACGAGGGCGACAAGGGCACCGGCTCGGACGGCCTCGAGACGGACGACGCCGGACGCCTCTACCTGACGGCGTACGAGCAGGACGCCGTGCTCCGGCGGCTGCCCGACGGCTCGTTCGAGACGCTCGCGCACGACCCGCGCCTGCTCTGGCCCGACACGATGTCGGTCGCCGACGGCTGGCTGTACGTCACGGCCAACCAGCTGCACCGGCAGGCCACGTACCAGCGCGGCGAGGACCTGCGCGAGAAGCCCTACGCGCTGTTCCGCGTGCCGATCGACGCCGGTCCGGTGCGGCTCGGGCCGTGATCGGCGCGGGCGGGGCGCGCCGGGCGCGGGCGGGGCGCGCGCCCCGTCACCGCGCGACCACCCGGCGCCCGACGTAGCGTCGGCCGGGTGACGGACGCGCGGACCAGCACGCCGGCCGACGCGGCCGCCGAGCCCGACCCGAACCGGTGGAAGGCGCTGAGCGTCTGCCTGACGGCGGGCTTCATGACGCTGCTCGACGTCAGCATCGTCAACGTCGCGCTGCCGTCGATCGCCGACCAGCTCGACGCGTCGGCGTCCGCGCTGCAGTGGGTCGTGTCGGGGTACGCGCTGACGTTCGGGCTCGTGCTCGTGAGCGCGGGCCGGCTCGGCGACGCCCGGGGGCGGCGGACGCTGTTCATCGCGGGCGTCGTCGTGTTCACGCTCGCGTCCCTCGCGGCCGGGCTGGCGCAGTCGGCCGCGTGGCTCGTCGCGGCGCGGCTCGCGCAGGGGGTCGGCGGCGGCATCATCAACCCGCAGGTGTCGGGCCTCATCCAGCAGCTCTTCCAGGGGGCCGAGCGCGGCCGCGCGTTCGGGCGGCTCGGCACGACGATCGGCGTCTCGACCGCGATCGGCCCGGTCCTCGGCGGCGTGATCCTCGCCGTCGTCGGCGCCGACCACGGCTGGCGGTGGGTGTTCCTCGTCAACCTGCCCGTGGGCGTGCTCGCGATCCTGCTGTCGCTGCGGTACATCGCGCCGCGCCGCGACAAGGAGCCGGCGCGCGACCTGGACCCGGTCGGTGCGGTGCTGCTCGGCGCAGGCGTGGTCGGCGTCCTGTGGCCCCTCGTGAGCGAGCAGTGGGAGCCCCTCGACGCGGGCCTGCTCGTCGCCGGGCTCCTCGTGCTCGCCGCCTTCGTCGTGTGGGAACGCCGGCTCGACGCCCGCGGCCGGACGCCGATGGTGCGGCTGTCGCTGTTCCGCGTGCCCGGGTACGCGACCGGCGCGCTGCTCGCGCTCGCCTACTTCTCCGGGTTCACCGGCATCTTCTTCGTCCTGACCCTGTACCTGCAGGACGGCCTCGGGTACACGCCGCTGCAGGCGGGGCTGGCGATCACGCCGTTCGCGCTCGGGTCGGCCGTGACGGCGGCGATCGGCGGGCGGGCCGTCAGCACGCGGGGTCGCGCGGTCGTCGTGACCGGCCTCGTGCTCGTGATCGCCGGCCTCCTGCTCGCGGAGGTGCTGCTGGGCGTGGCGGACGGCCGCTCGACGACCGGCTGGTGGACCGCGGCGCCGCTGCTCCTCGCCGGGCTCGGCAGCGGGCTCGTCATCTCACCGAACCAGACGCTCGCGCTCGAGCACGTCCCGGTCGCCGAGGCGGGCGCCGCGGGCGGGGTCCTGCAGACCGGGCAGCGCCTGGGGTCCGCGGTGGGCATCGCCGTGGTGGGCGCGCTGTACTTCGCCGGCTCGGCCTCGGGCGACGGCACCGCGGGCATCACCCACGGGCTGCTCGCCACGGTGGCGCTGCTCGGGGTCGCCCTCGCGATCGGCGTGGTCGACCTGGTGCGGCGGCGCCGGCCCGGCACGGACGACGTCCGCGGGCCCGGCGCCGCGCCGCGCGCCCCTCAGCCGTAGAAGTACTCGAGCGTGCGCTTGAGGCCGAGCAGGAACAGGCCGCCCATGGCCACGGCGACGAGCACGTTCGCGACGAGCGGCGAGACGCGGCCGCGGGTGAACCGCTCGAGCAGCAGGCCCGGCAGCGCGAGCACCGCCGGCATGGCGAGCAGCGCGTACCGGCCCTGGAGCAGGTCGTTCGCGCCCGTCGACGCGTAGTAGACCCACGCGGCGGCGTACAGCACGACGACGATCGCCACCACGAGCGAGGCGAGGACGCCGATCCGCACGTCGAGCGGCAGCGGGCCGGGCAGCACGCGGGGGGCCGGGGCGCCGGCGGGGGCCGGGGCGTCGGCGGGCGCGTCGGCCGCGTGCGGCGCCTCGGCGGCGGCGACGTCCACCGGCGCGTCGCCGGAGGTGGCTCTGGCGTGCACGAGCACGCGCACGTCCGCGTCCACGTCCGCCGTGCGGCGCCGGCGGACCTGCTCCACCACGACCACCACGAGCCACGCGAGGAGCCCGAGCACGAGGGCGATCAGGCCGAGGCCGATGAGCGTCGGCACCGGCTCGGGGAACGGGATGCGCACCCAGCCGAAGTTGCCCCAGAGCTGGTCGGCCCACATGCGCTTGGCCGCCTGCCAGCCGGGCCCGACCTGCGCGTCGACGAACTCCCGCACAGAGCGGGCGCTGGTCCCGGCCGGCACCTGCTGGCTCGGGATGTCGACCACAGCGGCGATCGCGCGCCACGCGCCGTACGTGGCGACGAAGCCGAGCGCGACGAGCCCCGCCTCACCCGCCAGGACGCGCCAGCCCTTCTCGCGCGCCCGGACCTTGCCGATGACCCAGCCGACCGCCATCGGGACCGCGACGGACGCGCCGAACGGCTTGCCGAGCAGGGCGAAGCCGACGACGACGCCCGCCAGGAGCGCGAGCCAGGGCGCACGGCTGCGGCGCGCGAGCTCGAGCCCGATGAGGAGCGCGCCGACGCCGCACACGATGACCCACGCGTCGTTGTTGACGATCGCGAACTGGTGGGCCGCCATGGGGTGCAGGGCGCCGGCCAGCGCGAACGCGACCTGCGCCCCCGGGCGCTCGGGGAACAGCCGGCGCGCGAGCAGCACGAGCAGGACCGCACCCGCGACGCCGAGCAGCACGCTCGCCATGCGCGCCGCGGAGACCTGGTCGAACAGGGAGTCGCCTCCGAGCGGGTACAGCGCCGCCGCGATGACGTAGTACGGCGGCGGGTAGGCCGCGGCCGGGCCGCCGCCGCCCCCGCGCGGGGACGCCGCGGCGACGTCCTCGAGGGCCTCCGCCTCGCCCTCCGGCGTGTAGTCCGGCCGGTCGCCCGGCGCGCTCGAGGTGATGTTGACGACGTCCTGGGCCGCCGACAGCCGCTCGCTGTAGATCTCCGGGTTGTCCGCCTGGCCGGGCAGCGCGCGCTCCTCGGCCATGAACTGCACGTTGGAGAAGTGCGCGGGCTCGTCCATGCCGCCGAACGCCGGCACGGCGGCCGACCACACCAGGCCGCGCGCGAGCGCGAGCAGCGCCACCAGCACGAGGAACGCCGTGGGGCGTCGGGTCGCGAGCGTCGCGCACGCGACGAGCACGCCGACGCTGAGCAGCACGACCGCGAACCCGGCCGGGCCGCCCCACGCCGGCCCGTACGCCGCCATGCGCTCCGTGACGACGTCGAGGTGGTCCCACCACCGCGGCTGCGGGTCGTACAGGGGCCGCACGTCGGCGCTCACGTCCGTCGGGCGCTCGTTGACCGAGGCGAGGTACGCGTCGCCGTCGGGCTCCCCCGCCCAGATCGACACGCCCGGGGTGTCCGCGGTGTCGACGCGCTCCACCACGAGCTCGAACGGCGTGCCGACCGGCACGTCCCGGGGCGCGAACTCGAGCACCGGCATCGGCGTGGAGTCGAGCACCTCCGAGCAGTCCAGCTCGTCCTCGGCCACCAGCGCGCCCGTCGTCGTCACCGGGTCGCCGTCGTCCTCGTGCAGCGCGACGCGCAGCTCGCAGTCGGCCGCGCCCATGTAGGTGCCGAAGGTGACCTGCACGGACGCGAAGCGGTCGTTCGACGTCGTGACGGTCTGCACGACCCGGTCCCCCGGCTCCATCTGCGGCAGGACCTCGGTGACGCGCACGTTCGTCGTCGTGTCGCCGACGAGCGTGCCGCCCGTGCGGCTCACGAGCGCGAGCACCGTCAGCAGGAAGAGCAGCAGGACCCCCACCGCGACGGCCGGGCGGCCGAGGGACCACCGGCGGGAGGTGGGACGTCCGTGCGGGGTGGTCATGCTGCGGTCGCTCCGGGGGTCGTGGCGGGCGGCCGGGTACGGCCGCGAGCGGTGCGCCGTCGCGCGGCGGCACCCGTGGGCAGGGCGGAGCCGGCGGCTCGCGCGGCGCCACTCTACCGAGGCCGCACCGCGTCCCCCGGGAGGCGTCGGTCACGCCGGGCCCGTCCGTCACGGCGCCCCGGGTGCGCCGTCCTGGACGAGGCCGTCCGCCGCCTACGCGCCGGGGACGCGCGCGCCGTCCACCGCGTGCGCGCCCCGCACCAGGTCGGGGGCGACGACCGCGGCGACCTCGAGGAGGAAGGGACGAGGCCGCTCCAGCAGGACGCGTGCACCGCGCGCCGCCGCGGCGCGGTGCGTGCGCGCCAGCACACGGACGCCCTCGACGTCGACGAACCAGAGGTCGCCCACGTCGAGGCGCAGGATCGCCGGTCGGTCGCTCGCGAGGGCCGACCGCAGGACCGCCTCGACCGGTGGGGCGGCGTCACGGTCGAGCTCGCCCCGCAGCAGCAGCCGCGGTGCGGGACCGGCGGCCCGCGTCACGGTGCAGCCGGGAGCGCCGGCGGGGTCACCCAGGGGGCGGGGTGCCGGGAGGATGGCCACGGTGTCTCCTCGGACCGAGCGCCGGGCCGAGGAGGCCGGCGCGTACGGATCCGCCGACGAGAGGCCGGCGGGACGGCTGCGTCCCAACCAGTGCCCACTGTATCCCCTGCCGGGACGATGGGAACGGAACCGACGAGTCGGACGCGATCGGCGGCGGAGGGCGTAGGCTCGGGGTCAACCGGGGACCCCCCGAGCGGCGGGACCGTCCGCCGCCGTCTGCGGTCGCACGTCGACACGCGACGAGACCGGGACCGAGGCGCCAGCCGCGCCGCTCCCGCCGCCGCCGCCGCCGGAGAGCGTGAGCCGCATGTCCCGCACCCCTGATCCCGCGCTGCCCACCCTCGGCCCGCCGCACGGCACGATCCCCGACACCACCGGCGCGCTGCTCGACCTCGTGCTGCGGCTCGGGTCGGTCGAGGAGCAGCTGGCGGAGATCGCGACGGCGGCCGCAGCCGGGCACCCCGAGGTCGCCGCCTGCGGGATCACCGCCCGGCGTGGCGGGCGGGTGCAGAGCGTCACGTCGAGCGACCGGCTCGCCGCCGACGTCGACGAGCTCCAGTACGAGGCGCACGAGGGCCCGTGCCTCGACAGCCTCGCCTCGGGGGAGCTCATCGTGGTGGACGACTACCTGTCGGACCCGCGGTGGCCCCGCTACGGCGCGCACGCCGTCGCGCACGGCGTGCGCAGCAGCATGTCGGTGCCGCTCCACGCGGCCGGGACGACCGTCGGCGCGCTCAACTCGTACGCCCTGGAGCCCGGCGTGTTCGTCGACGGACTGCACGACTCCCTCCAGGCGTTCGGCGCCCGCGCGGCGGCGGTCGTGGGGCTCGCCCTCCGCCAGGCGGAGCAGTCCGACGTCCTCGAGCACCTGCAGCACGCGATGGAGTCGCGCAGCGTCATCGACCAGGCCCTCGGCATCCTCATGGCGCAGCAGCGGTGCAGCGCCGACGACGCCTTCGGGGTCCTGCGTCGTGCGAGCCAGGGACGCAACCGCAAGGTCGTGGACATCGCGGCGGACATCGTGTCCGCCGTCAGCGGCGGTCCGCCGCGGACCGGCCGCTTCGAGCGCTGACCTCCGCGGCCGTCGCACGACGACCGGTGGTACCCGGGCCGACCCGCTACCCGGGCCGACCCGGGCGCTGCCGGCAGCCCGAGGGGCGGGCACGGGCGCCGTCACCTAGCGTGGCGGACGTCCCCGTCCTCGAGCCCCGGGAGCGTGGTGGGCATGAGCCCCCAGCGTCACCACGACGTCGTGATCGTCGGCGGCGGCAACGCCGGCATCTCCCTCGCGGCGCGGCTGCTGCGCGACGGCTGCCGCGACGTCGCCGTCGTCGAGCCGAAGGACGTGCACCACTACCGGCCGCTGCTGTCGTACGTCGCGGGCGGCCAGGCCACGCTCGACGACCTGCGGCGCCCGCAGGTCGAGGTGATGCCGCGCGGCGTGCACTGGTACCGCGACCGCGCGGTGGGCGTCGACCCGCAGGCGTCGGCGGTGCACCTCGCCGACGGCGGCACGCTGACGTACGGCGACCTCGTCGTCTGCCCCGGGTCGGAGGTCGACTGGGACGCCGTCCCCGGTGCGCGCGCCGCCGTCGCGACCCCGCACGCGTCGACCAGCTACCTGCCCGAGCACGCACCCGAGGCGTGGACGATGCTGTCGGCGCTCACGTCCGGCCGGGTCGTCGCCGCGCTGTCGGCGCGGCACGTGCCCTGCGTGCCGGTCGGGCTCAAGCCGATCCTCCTCGCCGCCGACCACTGGCGCCGCACCGGCGTGCTCGACGCGATCACGATCGACCTCGTCGTCGAGGGCGACGCGCTCGCCGGGCTCGCCCGCGCCGACCGTGAGCTGCGCGCCGCCGCCGCCGGCTACGGCGTGCGGGTGCGCACGGGGACGACCGTGGAGTCCGTCGACGCGGACGCCCGCACGCTGCGCCTGCGCACGCCGGACGGCCCCGACGCGCTCGGCTACGACGCGCTCTTCCTCGTGCCGCCGCACCGGGCGCCGGCGTGGGTCGCCGCGTCGGGGCTCGCGGCCGCCGGCACGGACGGCTTCGCGGACGTCGACCCGCAGACGCTGCAGCACCGCACGTACCCGCGGGTGTGGGCGCTCGGCGACGTCGCCACGGTCGAGACGTCGCCGTCGGGCGGTGCGCTGCGCAAGCAGGTGCCCGTGGTGGCGGAGAACGTCGCGGCGCGGCGCACGGGCGGGCCGGTGCGCCGCTACGACGGCTACACGGTCGCGCCGGTGACGACGTCGCGGCGGGCCCTCCTGCTGGCGGAGCACGACCGGGACGGCCGGCCGGAGCCGAGCATCCCCTTCCCCGACCTCGTGCGGCCCGGCCTCGGCGTCTGGTTCTTCGACCGGTACCTCGAGCCGTCGGTGTACTGGCACCGGCTGCTGCGCGGCAAGGTGTCCTGAGCCGCGTCGTCGCCGACGCCGCGTCGTCGCCCGAGCCACGTCCGGTCCCCCCGGGCGTCCCGGCGACGCCGCGCCCGCGGCAGGATGCGACCGTGCCGCACCGCCGACCGCCACGCCCGCACGTCGACGTGTGGTCGACCCCGCCCCTCGACATGCCGGACGCGGTGTTCCTGCCGGTGCTCGACCCCGCGGAGCGCGCACGCCTCGACACGCTGCCGGTGCCGCTCCGCACGCCGTTCGTGCAGGCGCGGGCGCTGCTGCGCGTCGCGGTGGGTCTACGGACGGGGGTCGCGCCGGCCGCGGTCGGGCTCGCGGCGCGCTGCCCGGAGTGCGCCGGTGACCACGGCCCGGTCACGGTCACCGCCCCCGCCGCTCCCCCGCTGCACGTCTCGCTCAGCCGCTCGGGGCCCGTGCTCGCCGTCGCGCTCACCGACGCCGGCCCCGTCGGCGTCGACGTGGTGGCCTGCGACGACGTGGCCACGGCGCCGCTCGCGGACGTCGCGCTCGGCCCGCGGGAGCGCGCACGGCACGACCGCCTGCCCGCCGACGTCCGCACGGC
>NZ_JBFTEP010000031.1:0-31743 GCF_047229365.1 Cellulomonas pasadenensis
GCGCGGTAGTCTACGGGCGGCGCGACGTTCGCGCCGGCGCCCGCCCTCGCACCCCCGCAGCCGCCGGCGCCCGTCGCCGCCCCGGCACCGGCCGCCGCGCCCGCGCCGGCGCGCACGGAGCCCCGCCGCGCGGCCGGTGGACCGTCCGCCCGCTCGGGCATGGGCACCGCCCAGCACGAGGGCGACGTCTCGATCGACGAGGTGCTCATCGAGATGCACCGCCTCGGCGCGTCCGACGTGCACTTCACGGCCGGCTCGCCGCCGATGGCCCGCGTCTCCGGTGCGCTGAAGCCGCTCGAGCAGTTCGGCACGATGCTGCCCGAGCCGCTGCGCCGCAGCCTGTACGCGATGCTCACGCAGAAGCAGCGCGAGAAGTTCGAGAGCGAGCTCGAGCTCGACATCTCGTACGCCGTCCGCGGCCTGGCCCGGTTCCGCGTGAACATCTACCAGCAGCGCGAGTCCGTCGGCGCCGCCTTCCGCGTCATCCCCTACGAGATCAAGCCGCTCGAGGACCTCGGCGTCCCGCAGTCGGTCGGCTCCTTCGCGGGCCTGCCGCGCGGGCTCGTCCTCGTCACGGGCCCCACGGGCTCCGGCAAGTCGACGACGCTCGCGTCGATCATCGACCTCGCGAACCGCACGCGCGAGGACCACATCATGACGGTCGAGGACCCCATCGAGTTCCTCCACCGGCACAAGAAGTGCATCGTCAACCAGCGCGAGGTCGGCGCCGACACGCACTCGTTCGCCAACGCGCTCAAGCACGTGCTCCGCCAGGACCCCGACATCATCCTCGTCGGCGAGATGCGCGACCTCGAGACGATCTCCGTCGCGCTGACCGCGGCCGAGACCGGTCACCTCGTCTTCGCGACCCTGCACACGCAGGACGCCGCGCAGACGATCGACCGCATCATCGACGTCTTCCCGTCGGGGCAGCAGGCGCAGGTCCGCACGCAGCTCGCCAGCGCGATCCAGGGCGTCGTCTGCCAGACGCTCTGCAAGAAGGCCAACGGCACGGGCCGCGTCGTCGCGACCGAGGTCATGCTGGCCACGCCGGCGATCCGCAACCTCGTCCGCGAGGGCAAGACGCACCAGATCTACTCGGCCATGCAGGCCGGCGCGGACGACGGCATGCACACGATGGACCAGAACCTGGCCGAGCTGGTCAAGCGCGGGAAGATCACGTACGAGGTCGGCCTGGACAAGGCGCACCACATCGAGGACTTCAACAAGCTCGTCGGACGCACGTCGCGCGTGCGCCAGGGCGCGTCGTCCACGCAGGGCTTCGGCGGCGCCGCCGCCCCCGGCATCTCCAGCCTCGGAGGTTACTGATGGCCGTCATGCGCACGTACGAGTACGAGCTGTCGGACCGCTCCGGCAAGGTCGTCAAGGGCCGGATCGACGCGCAGAACGAGGAGGCGGTCGCCAACCGCCTGCGGCAGATGGGCATGGCCCCCATCGCCATCAACGAGGTCTCGAGCTCGGGCCTCAACACCGAGATCAAGCTCCCCGGCTTCGGCGACAACGTGAAGCTGAAGGACCTCGCGGTCATGGCGCGCCAGCTCGCGACGATGATCAGCGCGGGCCTCTCGCTGCTGCGCGCGCTGACGATCCTGTCGGAGCAGACCGAGAGCAAGCCGCTCGCGAAGGCGCTGAGCACGGTGCGCAGCGACGTGGAGACGGGTGGCTCGCTGTCGGAGTCGCTCACCAAGCACCGCGAGATCTTCCCGCCGCTCATGATCAACATGATCCGCGCGGGCGAGGTCGGTGGCTTCCTGGAGAAGGCGCTGACGTCCGTCGCGGAGAACTACGAGTCCGAGGTCAAGCTCCGGGCGCAGATCAAGTCCGCCATGACGTACCCCGTCATGGTATTCGCGATGGCGATCCTCGCGGTCGTGGGCATGCTCCTGTTCATCGTGCCGATCTTCGAGCAGATGTTCACTGACCTCGGCGGTGCGCTCCCTGCACCGACGCAGTTCCTGGTGTTCCTTTCGGGGATCATGAAGTACGCCGCGCCGGCACTCGCCGTCGGCGTCGTGGTATTCACCATCTGGTGGCGCAAGCACAAGAACGACGACGCGATCCGCTCCAAAGTGCAGCCGATGATGCTGAAGATCCCGGTCTTCGGCCCACTGTTCAAGAAAGTCGCGATCGCGCGGTTCACCCGCAACTTCGGCACCATGCTGGGGGCCGGCGTGCCGATCCTCCAGGCCCTCGACATCGTCGGGGAGACGAGCGGCAACTACGTCATCGAGGTGGCGGTGAAGGACATCCAGCAGGGCGTCCGCCAAGGTCAGCCGCTCTCGCTGCCGCTCGCGAAGCACTCCGTGTTCCCGCCGATGGTCGTGCAGATGATCAGCACGGGCGAGGACGCGGGCTCGCTCGAGCAGATGCTCGAGAAGATCGCCGTCTTCTACGACGAGGACGTCACGGCGACCACGGAGCAGCTCACGAGCCTCATCGAGCCGCTCATGATCGCCATCCTCGGCGTCATCATCGGCGGCATGATCGTCGCCCTCTACATGCCGATCTTCTCCATCTTCGAACTGGTGCAGTGAGGCGTCACCCGTCCGCCGACGGCCGACCGGGTGAATGCGCGCGCAGGCCTCAAGGGCCGCCCGCCCGGGGTCGATGAGCAGCACGTAGCACCGAACCCGCCGGCTCCGGCCGGCACTGAATCCCGACATCGAAGGCAGGCATCATCATGATGGCTCGTGTTCGCAAGGCCATGGACGAGCGTGAGAAGGGCTTCACGCTCATCGAGCTCCTCGTCGTCATCATCATCATCGGCATCCTCGCCGCGATCGCCATCCCGGCGTTCCTCAACCAGCGCCAGAACGGCTGGGCCTCCCAGGTCGAGTCGGACGTGAAGAACGCGGCCATCGCAGCGGAGTCGTTCGCCGTCGGCAACAACGGCTCTTACGTCGGTCTGGACGCGGCGGACGCGCTCGAGGACAACGGCTTCCGCGGTACGCAGGACGTCACGGTCAACGTCACGACGGCCGACGCCGACCAGTTCGTCATCGTGGGCTCGCACTCGCGTCTCGACGCGGCGCGCACGTGGACGTACGACAGCGAGACCGGCGTGATCGTCGACTCGGAGGACCCGGTCACCCCGTGACCTCGGTCTGAGCTGCTCCAGGGGTGTGGGGCGTCGCGCGAGCGACGCCCCACACCCCTGAGGTCCACCCGGAGCAGTCCACGCCGGTGAGCACTACCCACACGTCCCGCTCCACCCCGACGAGCACCCGGAGGCCCGCAGTGCGCACCTGGTGGCACCGCCTGCATCGCGTCGCCCGTGACGACGCCGGCCTGACCCTGGCCGAGATCCTCGTCGCGATGCTCATCTTCGCCATGGTGAGCACGGGCCTCGCGTACTCGATGATCGGGACGCTCAACCTCACGCGCGAGTCGCGCGTCCGCGTCGTCGCGGCGAACCTCGCTGCCGAGGAGATCGACCTCGCCCGGGACACCGACGACCTCTTCGACCTGCTCAACGAGACGCGCTCGGTCACGATCAACAACGACGTGTTCCGGGTCGAGCGCCGGACGCAGTGGGTCTCCGACCCCGCCGCCGACTTCTCGTGCGGCTCGAGCGCCGGTGGGGGCACGCTGCGGTACAAGCGCGTGAACGTCACCGTCACGTGGGGCGGCATGCGCGCCGGCGCGCAGCCGGTCCGCAGCGACACGGTCCTCAACCCGGACGACCACATCAACGACCCCACCAAGGGCACGATCCTCGTCTCGGTGCTGCGTGCCGACGGCACGGGCAACCCGAACGTGACGATCACCGCGACGCCGTCGACGGGATCGGTCGTCAGCCCGACGGACGCGCAGGGCTGCACGTACATCCTCCGCGTCGACCCGGGCACGTACACGATCAAGGCCCAGCGCACCGGGCACGTGAGCGACGCCCAGCTGTCCGCGCCGGCGCAGACGGTGTCGGTGACCCCGGGCACCACGGCGTCCGTCGGCTTCCAGATGGACCAGGCGGCCACGTTCAACTCCGTGCTCGCGCCGGGCGCGCCCGCCGGCACGCGCGTGCCGAGCAGCGGCGCCATGCCCGTGTCGGTGGTGAGCACGTACGGCAACGCGACGCCGACGCCCGTCGCCGGCGGTGGCACGCTGACCCCGCGGTTCTCTCTGCACCCGTTCACGTCGGGCTACCAGCCGTTTGCGGGGTCCTGCCTCGGGTCGGACCCGCGCAACTGGCCCGACGTCGTCGAGGGCGCCACGACGTTCCGCGCCGCACTGCCGGACGCCGTGGCCGCCGAGCCGGGCGGAACGGTGACGATGAACGTCCCGATGGGCCTGGTGCAGGTCACGGGCGGCGGCTCCGGCACGTACCTGCGCGCCGAGTCGATGACCCCGATCGAGACAGAGCCGCCGACGCCGGGCTGCGAGACGACCGTCTCGTACGCCTTCGGCAACGTGCTGCCGAGCTCGGGCGGGTCCTCGGTCGTCATCGCCCTGCCGTACGGCACGTGGCGCCTGCTGCAGGGGTCGAGCACCTCGCAGTCGAACGTCGTCCAGCACAACCGCATCACGCCCGTCGTGCTCGCGCCCGGGACGGTGCCGCAGCGTCTGACGGTCACGAACGTCAGCGGCACGGGCGTCGTCACGGTGGACCCGCGCATGGCGGTCGCCCCGTGACCGCGCTGCTGCGCCGCGCCCGCGCTGGTGCCCGCGGCGACGCCGGGCTGACACTGCCCGAGCTGCTCGTCACGATGTTCCTCCTCTCGATGATCACCGTGCTGATGGTCGGGACCATCTCCGGCTTCTCCCGCGCCTTCACGCGCGACCGATCGGCGAGCGACTCGACGATGGTCGCCGCGACCGGCATGAAGGAGGTCACGCGTGTCGTCCGCTCCGGCACGGAGCTGCGGCTCACCGGCGGGGGCTCGGCGAGCGCGCCCGTGTTCATCGAGGCGAAGCCGAACACCCTGACGATGTACGCGTACATCGACACCAACTCGGCCTCGCCCCGCCCGATGAAGGTCCGGTTCGCGATCGACGCCCAGCGACGGCTCGTCGAGACCCGGTGGCCGGCCACCAACACGACGGCGCCGTGGAGCTTCCCGCCCATGAGCAGCCCGTCGTCGAGCCGTCCCGTCGCGCGGTTCATCCCGACGTCCGCACCGGCGCTGTTCGAGTACCTCGATAAGGACAACCAGCCGATATCCGCGCCGAGCGGCGGCTTCACCTCCACGCAGCTGAAGGACATCGCCGCCGTGCGGGTGACGCTCACGGTGCAGGCCGACGCCACCGACCGTGCCGAGCCCGTCACGGTCCACAACGCCGTCGGCATCCCGAACCTTGGCATCTCCCGAGTGAGGCCCTGATGAGCATCGTCCGTCTCGTCCGCTCCCGCATCGACGACCGCGAGCGGGGTGTCGCCCTGATCATGGTCATCGGCATGACGATCCTGCTCAGCGGGCTCGTCGTCGCCGGCGTCGCCTACGCCACGGGGTCGGCGCGCCAGTCGCAGCGCGACCAGGACTGGAGCTCCGCACTGGCTGCCGCGTACGCCGGCGTCGAGGAGTACGAGAGCCGCCTGGCGAACGACCTCGGCTACTTCGCCTACGGCAACCCGGCGGCGCCGTTCAGCGCCACGAGCGCGGGCCGCCTCACGCTCCCGTCGGGCGCCGCCGCCAACCCGGCGTTCGGGCTCGGCACGAGCGGCACGTGGGCGACCGTGGCGGGCAGCAGCAACAACGCGGAGTTCCGCTACGAGGTCGACAACTCGCGCTTCTACCTCGACGGCACGCTCCGGCTGCGCTCCACCGGCCGCGCGGGCGGTGAGACGCGCACGATCGTTGCGGACATCAAGCAGAAGGGCTTCATCGACTTCCTGTACTTCACCGACTACGAGGTCACCGACCCGCAGGCGCTGAACCCGACGAGCACCGCCAACTGCGCGATCCACTACTACGACGCCGCGAGCCGCTCGCACTGCAACACGATCTTCTTCGGCGGCGCAGACGAGATCAACGGGCCGCTGCACTCGAACGACGCGATCCAGACGAACGGTCCCGCGCGGTTCAACGGCAAGGTGACCACGGCGTACAAGGCGGCGTCCGGTGCGAACTACGTCCGCAGCGGCGGTACCGCGCCGACGTTCTACCTCTCCGGCGACCCTCAGCACGTCGCGACGATCGGCATGCCGGCCACGAACTCGCAGATCAAGAAGGAGACGCGGTCGGACCTGCCGACCGAGGTCCCGGTCACCGGCTGCCTGTACACGGGCCCGACCAAGATCACGTTCCACGACAACGGCCAGATGACCGTGATCTCGCCGTGGACCAAGATGACGAACACGACCGGGACGTCCGACACCGGCGGCTCGAACCCGTCGAAGTGCGGTGTGCCCGGCAGCTCGGGTCTGGCCGCGAAGACGGGCTCCGCCTTCACGGGCCAGCGCATCCCGATCCCGCAGAACCTCGTCGTGTACATCCAGAACGTGCCGAACGTGACCGGCAATGTGAACCGCACGTCCGGGACCACGACGCCGTACGGCTCGGCCACGTGCCCGACCAACGGCAACGCGATCGGTTACCCGCTCGCCAACGAGTCGCTGCCGTTCACGAACGCGTACGGGTGCCGGAACGGCGACCTCTTCGTCCAGGGCACGCTCAAGGGCAACATGACGATCGCCGCGGAGAACTACATCTACGTGACGGGCGACATCCGCTACAAGGACTCCGCCGAGGACATGCTCGGCCTCGTCGGCAACAACGCCGTCTGGGTGTACAACCCGATGCGCGCCGGCGACACGCAGACCAACCGCACGAGCGCGCAGGCCACGACCCTCGAGGGGTCGGGGTACGTGTGCACGATGACGAGCGGCGGCTGGAGCCCCCGGTACACCTGCCGCCTCGGCGAGGAGCTGCTGGGCGGCACCGACCGCCGCATCGACGCCGCGATCCTCTCCGTCGCGCACACGTTCATGGTGCAGAACTACAACAAGGGCACCGCCCGCGGGACCCTCACGGTGAACGGCGCGATCGGGCAGAAGTTCCGCGGCCCCGTCGGCACCGGCTCGGGCGCGTCCATGAGCACCGGCTACGGCAAGGACTACAACTACGACGAGCGCTTCCGCTACACGGCCCCGCCCAAGTTCCTCTCGCCCGTGACGACCACCTACGGTGTCAGCGTGTGGGTCGAGGTGGAGCCGGCGTTCGAGCCGGACGGCAGCGCGAGCTGAGCACGTGACCGCGGTCCTCCTCGTCCTCGCCGGGCTCGTCGGCCTCGCGATCGGCTCGTTCCTCAACGTCGTCGTGTGGCGCGTGCCCCGGGGCGAGTCGGTCGTCAGCCCGCCGAGCGCGTGCCCGCGCTGCGGGCACGGCATCCGGCCGCGGGACAACGTCCCCGTCCTCGGGTGGCTGCTGCTGCGCGGCCGCTGCCGCGACTGCGGCGAGCCGATCGCGGCGCGCTACCCGCTGGTCGAGGCGGCCACCGGGCTGGCCTTCGTCGCCGCGACGGCCTGGCTCCTCACCCGCGACGACGGGCTGTGGCTCCTGCCGGCCGTCTGGTACCTCGTCGCGATCGGCGTCGCGCTGGCGCTGATCGACCTCGACACGCACCGGCTGCCCGACGTCATCGTCCTGCCGTCGTACGGCGTCGCGGCGGTGCTGCTCGCGGTCGCCTCCGCCGGCACGGACCAGTGGGACGCCCTGCTGCGCGCCGCGATCGGCGGCGCCGCGCTGTGGGTCTTCTACTTCGTGCTCGTCCTCGCCTACCCGCGCGGCATGGGCTTCGGCGACGTCAAGCTCGCCGGCGTCCTCGGCATGTACCTGGCGTGGGTCGGGTGGGGCGCGCTCGTCGTCGGCGGGTTCGCCGCGTTCGTGTGCGGCGGCGTCTACGCGCTGGGCCTCGTGGTGACGCGCCGCGCCGGCCGGAAGTCCGGCGTGCCCTTCGGCCCGTGGATGCTGCTCGGCTGCGCCGTCGGGCTCGTCGTGGGGGAGACGCTCTGGGGCGCCTACCTCGACGCCGCGCTCGGCGCCTGACCGCGCGTCGCCGCGCGCCACCAGCGCATCTGCCCCGCGCCACGGCTCAAGCCGGGTGCCGCGCCGACCGATACAGCAGACGTCGTCGTGACGCTCGGAGGGATGCCACGTGGGCAAGACGCGTGTGATCGGCCTGGACATCGGGACCACCCATGTCCGCGCCGCGGAGCTGGAGTTCGGCAGCGGTGGCCCGTCGGCCACGTCGCGCCCCCGGCTCCTCAAGCTGGGTGTCGCGCCCCTGCCGCCGGGTGCGGTGCGCGAGGGCGAGGTGGTGGAGCGCCAGACCGTCGGCAGCGCCATCAAGCGCCTGTGGGCGGAGCAGAAGTTCAGCCACAAGAACGTCGTCCTCGGCGTCGGCAACCAGCGCGTCGTGGTCCGTGACCTCGACCTGCCGGCCATGCCGATGGCGCAGGTGCGGTCGTCGCTGCCGTTCCAGGTGGCCGACCTCATCCCCGTCGCCGTGGACGACGCGATCCTCGACTACCTGCCGGTGGGCACGCGTCCGGGGGAGGGCGGCGAGGTCATGCAGGGCCTGCTCGTCGCCGCCACCAAGGACACCGTGAGCGCCAACACCGCGGCGGTCGAGATCGCCGGGCTCCGTCCCGTGGTGGTCGACCTCAGCGCGTTCGCGCTGTCGCGGGCCATGGCGCGCGGCGAGGCGCTCGACCACACGATCGCGGTGGTCGACGTCGGCGCGCGCGTGACGACGGTCGCCGTCGTCGCGCAGGGCGTGCCACGCATGGTCCGCATGCTGCCCTCGGGCGGTCAGGACGTCACCGAGGCGGTCGCGGCCGCGCTCCAGGTGCCGCTCGACCAGGCCGAGATGGCCAAGCGCTCGATCGGCGTCGGCTACGCGGCCGCGCCCGAGCACGAGCGCGCGGCCGAGCAGATCGTCACGGTGGTCTCGGCGCTCGTCGAGGCCGTCCGCAACACGATGGTCTACTACGCCAGCAGCCACCCCGGTGCCGCGGTCGAGCACGTCGTCCTCACCGGCGGCGCCTCGCACCTGCCCGGCCTCGGCCAGTACCTGTCGACCGCGACCCGCCTGCCCGTGAGCGCCGGCCAGCCGTTCGACAACGTCGACCTGGACCGTGGCGTCTCGACCCCGCGCCTCGCCGAGGAGCAGCACACCCTCGCGATCGCGCTCGGCCTCGCGATGGGAGCCGTCGCATGAGCACCGTCCTCAGCCGCCCGCTGACCACGAAGAAGAGCGCGGCCACCGGCTTCCCGGCCGTGCCGCAGGTCAACCTGCTGCCCCCCGAGTACGGCGCCCGCCGCGCGCTCGCCGCGCTCAAGCGCCGCCTGCTGTTCGCCCTCGTCGTCGTGCTCGCCGTCGCGGCCGTCGCCTACGGCGTCGCGTTCACGACGCTCACCGCCGCGCGCGCCGAGCAGACGCGCGCCGAGCAGGAGACGACCCGCCTGCTGCAGGAGCAGCAGCAGTACGCCGAGGTGCCGCAGGTGCTCGGCCAGCTGACGCGGGCGGAGGACGCCCGCCGGCTCGGCATGTCCACGGAGATCATGTGGGCGCCGTACCTGCGTGCCGTCGGTGCCGTCATGCCCGAGGGCATGCTGCTCACGCAGTTCGCGATGACCGGCGCCACGCCGATGCTCGCGCCCGCGCCGCCGTCGAACCCGCTGCAGAAGGAGACGGTGTCGGCGCTCGCGTTCGAGGCCGTCACCGACGAGGTCGTCGACACGGCCGCGTGGGCCGACGCGCTGAACGCGATGCCCGGCTTCCACGACGCGTGGGTGAGCACCGCCTCCGCCGACGAGTACAACGGGCAGCCGGTCTACAAGTACACGAGCACGGTCCGCGTCACGTCCGACGCCTACGCCGACCGCTTCGCCGAGGAGGAGTGACGTGAACTCGAAGTCATCGGCCTGGGTCGGCGGCACCGTCGTCGTCTCGGTCCTCGTCCTCGCCCTCGCGTACTTCCTCGCGATCTCGCCCACGCTCGCGTCCGCGTCGACCGCCCGGTCCGACACCGACGCCGCGGAGATGCGCAACGGGCAGCTCCAGGTGCAGCTCACCGAGCTCAAGGCGCAGTTCGCGAACCTCGACGCGTCGAAGGCCGAGCTCGCCGCGCTGCAGAAGCAGATCCCGAGCGACGCCCAGCTGTCCGAGTACCTCCGCACGATGCAGGCGCACGCGGAGGCGTCGGGCGTGACGATCGTCGAGATGGACGTCGCCGAGCCCGAGGCCGTCGCACCGGCCGACGTGCCCGTCGAGGCGCCGACCACCGAGGAGCCCGCAGAGGGCGAGGCGGCCGAGGGCGAGGCATCCGACGGGGAGGCGCCGGCGGACGGCGCGGCCGCCGAGGGCGGTGCGCTGCCCGACGGCAGCGCCCCAGCGGCCCCGGCGCCCACCGGTCCGGTCCCCGTCGAGGGCTTCGGCGGCTACCAGGTCCAGGTGACGATCGTCGGCACGGTCGTCAACGGCCTGGCGTTCATGGAGAAGATGCAGACGGTCGGCGACCGGCTGTTCCTGGCCACGGAGTTCGAGGCCAAGGGCCTCGCGGCCGAGGAGGCCAAGGGTGCGCGCCCTGCCACGCAGGAGGGCGACATGGAGCTCAAGCTCACCGGCTACGTGTGGGTGCTGCCCGGGCTCGACGGCGCGACCGCGCCGGCCGACCCGGAGGCGGAGACGCCGCTCGCGCCGCTCCCCGGCGCGGTGGACCCGCGGTTCGGCGCCGAGGGCGGCGGCAGCGGCACCGTCGGCTGACGGGTACCGCAGCCGCACCGCACCGCACCTGACCGCACCCCGCGGCCCGCACGACACCCGTCGTGCGGGCCGCGCCCGCGTACACCCCGGCACGCGCTCCGCAACGCGTCCCCGCAGGCGGACGGCGCGCCGAGCGTGCGCGCCCTCGTGGGAGGATCCCCCTCATGCTCCGTTGGTTGACGTCCGGCGAGTCGCACGGTCCCGCGCTCGTCGGCATCCTCGACGGCCTCCCGGCCGGCGTCCAGGTCCGCACCTCCGACATCCAGGCCGCGCTCGCGCGGCGCCGGCTCGGCTACGGCCGCGGCGCGCGCATGAAGTTCGAGCAGGACGAGGTGCGGCTGCTCGGCGGCGTGCGCCACGGCCTCACGCAGGGCGGCCCGATCGCGATCGAGATCGGCAACACCGAGTGGCCCAAGTGGGTCGACGTGATGGCCGCCGACCCGGTGGACGACCCGGCGCTGCTGAACCGGGCGCGCAACGCGCCGCTCACGCGGCCGCGGCCCGGCCACGCGGACCTCGTCGGCATGCGCAAGTACGGGTTCGACGACGCCCGGCCCGTCCTCGAGCGCGCGAGCGCCCGCGAGACGGCCACGCGCGTCGCGCTCGGCACGGTCGCGGCGCACTTCCTCGAGCAGGCCGCCGGCGTGCGCCTCGTGTCGCACGTCGTGGGCATCGGCCCGGTCGCCGTGCCGGACGACGCGCCGCTGCCGACGCCGGACGACGTCGCCGCGCTCGACGCCGACCCGGTGCGCTGCTTCCACGCGGAGACGTCGGCGGCGATGGTCGCCGAGATCGACGAGTGCCACAAGGACGGCGACACGCTCGGCGGCGTCGTCGAGGTGCTCGTGCACGGGCTCCCGTCGGGCATCGGCACGTACGTGCACGGCGACCGCCGCCTCGACGCGCGCCTCGCGGCGGCGCTCATGGGCATCCAGGCGATCAAGGGCGTCGAGGTCGGTGACGGCTTCCGCACCGCGGCCCGCCGCGGCTCGCAGGCGCACGACGAGATCGAGCGCGACGCGTCCGGGCGGATCGTGCGCCGCACCAACCGTGCGGGTGGCATCGAGGGCGGCATGTCGAACGGCGAGGTCGTGCGCGTGCGGGCCGCGATGAAGCCGATCTCGACCGTCCCGCGGGCACTCGACACGGTCGACACGGCCACCGGCGAGGCGGCCAAGGCGCAGCACCAGCGCTCCGACGTGTGCGCGGTGCCGCCGGCGGCGGTCGTCGCCGAGGCGATGGTCGCGCTCGTCGTCGCCCAGACGCTGCTCGAGAAGTCGGGCGGCGACTCGGTGGCCGAGGTGCGGCGCAACCTCGACGCGTACCTGGCGGCGGTGCCCGAGCTGCTGCGCTGACGCGGTCCACCCGGCGGCGGTCGCGGACCCCCGACCGCCGCCGGAGGGCCCCAGCAGTTCCGTCCGGTGCCGACGTATCACCCGCCGACCGGCCGGCCCCCTGCAGATGGAGCCGTCGCTCCCGCGGCGGCCCGTCCAGGTTCTGGGGGAACCATGACGCTCGCACCGCAACGCCCCGAGTCACCTCAGCCGGCGTCCCCGGACGCCGGTCACAACGCGCCCCGGACCGTCGAGCAGCTCACCTCGGCGGGCACCTCCGCGCACGGCCTCGGCTACGGCCGCCGGCCGGCCCGCGGCCACGGGCACGACGTCCGCGGCCTGCAGTACCTCCCGTTGTCGACCCTGCACGAGGGCCGCTTCGGCCGGCTCTTCCGGCTCCCGCCGTACGTCCCGTCCGACGCCGAGATCCGCGAGGTCGCCGACCTCATGGAGGAGGGCGCCTCCGGCGGCGACCCGACGATGAACAACCCACGCATCCCCGCCGGGTACACGTACCTCGGCCAGTTCATCGACCACGACCTCACGTTCGACCCGGTCTCGAGCCTCACGCGGCAGAACGACCCGGACGCGCTGACCAACTTCCGCAGCCCGCGCTTCGACCTCGACTGCCTCTACGGCCGGGGACCGGCCGACGACCCGTTCCTGTACGACCAGGACAGCCAGGTCGCCGGCGCCGCCAAGATGCTGATCGGCAACAACGGCCTCGACGACGACCTGCCGCGCAACGTGCAGGGCGTCGCGCTGCTGGGCGACCCGCGCAACGACGAGAACACCTTCGTCGGCCAGCTCCAGCTCACCATGCTCAAGTTCCACAACGCCGTGATGGACCGCGTCCTCGACGACCCGCACCTGGCGCGGGGGAGCGAGACGCCGTTCGAGACCGCGCAGCGCATCGTGCGGTGGCACTACCAGTGGGTCGTCGTGCACGACTTCCTGCGCCGCACGATCGGTGACGCCACGTTCGGCCGGCTGCTCGACGAGTCCGACGGCGTGCCGCGCCTCTCGCTGCAGCACTTCTCCTGGCGGCACGCGCCGTACATGCCGGTGGAGTTCTCCGTGGCGGCGTACCGGTTCGGGCACTCGCAGGTGCGCGGCCGGTACCGGCTGAACACGGTGGTGGGCGCGCCGGACCCGCAGGCGCAGGACGCCCCTCCCGGGCTGCCGACGTTCACGGCGCAGTCCGTCACCGCCGACCCGCTCGGGCACTTCGGCGGGTTCCGGCCGCTGCCGCGCTTCTGGACCATCGAGTGGGCGCGGTTCTTCGAGGTCGAGGGCGCCGGCAGCGACGGCCTGCAGCTGTCGCGGCACATCGACACGCGGCTGGCGAACCCGCTGAAGGCGCTGCCGCCGGAGATCGCGGGCGACGTCCCGTCGCTCACGTTCCGCAACCTCGTGCGCGGCGCGCGGCTGCTGCTCCCGTCGGGGCAGGCGGTCGCCGCGCGGATGGGGCTGACCCGGCTGACCGAGGAGGAGCTCGGGCTGGGCGGCCGGCCCGCGCCGCTCTGGTACTACGTGCTGCGGGAGGCGTCCGTCCAGGCCGGCGGCGAGCACCTCGGCGAGGTGGGCGGGACGATCGTCGGCGAGGTGTTCCTCGGGCTGCTCGCCGCGGACCCGTCGTCGTGGCTGCGCAACGAGCCCACGTGGCGGCCGTTCCTCGGCGAGGGCGACGACTTCGACATGCCGGCGCTGCTGCGGTTCGCGGGGCACGGGCTCGGCCCGACCCCCGCACCGCGTGGTCCCGCCGCCGGGGACGACGCTCCGGCGCCCGCCTGACGGACCCGGTACGGACCCGGTGCCGGTGGCCCGCCGCGGCGGACCACCGGCACCCCCGCGCAGGACGGCGACTACCCTGCCTCCGTGCCCGCTGACACCCCCGGTCCCCGTGTCGTCCTCGTCGGCCCCCCGGGTGCGGGAAAGTCGACGGTCGCGGCGGCGCTCGCCGAGCGCTGGCGGCTGACCGTCCGCGACACGGACGCCGACGTGGAACGCGTCGCCGGCAAGCCGATCACCGAGATCTTCGTCGACGACGGCGAGCCGGCGTTCCGCGCGCTGGAGCGCGACGCCGTGGCGGCGGCCCTCACGGAGCACGACGGCGTGCTCGCGCTCGGCGGCGGCGCGGTGCTCGACGCGGGCACCCGCGCGGCGCTGGCCGACTACCGGGCCGGCGGCGGGGTGGTCGTCTTCCTCGACGTGTCGCTCGCGCACGCGGCGCCGCGCGTCGGCCTGAACCGGTCGCGTCCGCTGCTGCTCGGCAACCCCCGGGCGCAGTGGCAGGCGCTCATGGACGCGCGGCGTCCCGTGTACGAGGAGGTCGCCACGCTGCGCGTGCCGACCGACGGCCTGCGCCCGGCGGGCGTGGCCGAGGCGATCGAGTCCGCGCTGACCGACCTGCGGGTCGGCGGCGGCACCGAGGAGGAGCAGCGATGAGCACGACGACGACCGGTACCGACGCCGGCACGCCCGGCACGCGGACCGTCCGGGTCGCGGGGGAGCAGCCCTACGACGTCGTCGTCGGCCGCCACCTGCTGGGCCACCTGCCCGCGCTGCTGGGCGAGGCGGTGCGCCGCGTGCTCGTCGTGCACCCGCCGACGCTCGCCACGTCCGCGGACGCCGTGCGCGAGGACCTGCTCGCGCAGGGGTACGAGGTGTTCCTCGCCGAGGTGCCCGACGCCGAGGAGGCCAAGACCGCGCAGGTCGCCGCGTTCCTGTGGCAGGTGCTGGGGCAGGCGGACTTCACGCGCAGCGACGCCGTGATCGGTCTGGGCGGCGGCGCCACGACCGACCTCGCCGGCTTCGTCGGAGCCACGTGGCTGCGCGGCGTCCGGGTGGTGCACGTGCCGACGACCGTGCTCGCCATGGTCGACGCGGCGGTCGGCGGCAAGACCGGCATCAACACCGCCGAGGGCAAGAACCTCGTCGGCGCGTTCCACCCGCCGGCCGGTGTGCTGTGCGACCTCGCGGCGCTCGAGTCGATGAACCGGCACGACTTCGTCGCCGGGCTCGCCGAGGTCGTCAAGGCCGGCTTCATCGCCGACCCGCGCATCCTCGAGCTGGTCGAGGAGAACACGGCGCTGCTCACCGACCCCGCCGCCGCGGCGGCGTCGCCCGTGCTGCTCGAGCTCATCGAGCGGGCGGTGGCCGTCAAGGCGCGCGTCGTGGGCGAGGACCTCCGGGAGGCGGGCCTGCGCGAGATCCTCAACTACGGCCATACGCTCGGGCACGCCGTCGAGCACGTCGAGCGCTACCGCTGGCGGCACGGCGCCGCCGTGTCGGTCGGCATGGTGTTCGCCGCGGAGCTGGCCCGGCTCGCCGGCCGGCTCGACGACGACGTCGTGGCGCGGCACCGGTCGGTCCTCACCGCGCTCGGCCTGCCGGTCACGTACCGCGGCGACCGCTGGGAGCAGCTCATGGCCGCGATGCGGCGGGACAAGAAGACGCGCGGCGACCTGCTGCGGTTCGTCGTCCTGGAGGACGTCGGCCGCCCGGTGCGCCTGGAGGGCCCGGACCCGACCCTCCTCGCCGCCGCGTACGCGGAGATCTCGGTCGACCGCACCCCCACGGCCACCATCGACCTCTGACCCCACCGCCTGGCGGTGAGACCGTCGCTCCGGGGACGTGCGCACCCGCCGACGACGGTCTCACCGGCGCGGTGAGCCGCCCACAGCCCGCCGAGACGGCGTGGGTGTCCACGGGGGGCAGCTCCGGCGAGAGTGCGTCGGACGGGCGTGGCCCCACGGTCGGGGCATGCCTGGCTCATCGACACCGCGTGGGTGCCGCCCGTCGCCCGCAGGCAGCGCGGCGTCGTCACGCGGCGCCAGGCCGTCGCCGCGGGCCTCACGGCCGACCAGGTACGGCACCGGCCGGAGCGGCGGGTCCGGGTCCGGGTCGCCGGGGCGGCGCTGTGCTGCGCCGCCACCTCGCTGTCCGCCGGGGCCGACGTGTACGCCGCCTGGCTCACGTGGCCGGATGCGGTGCCGGCGCTGACGAGCGCCGCGCGTCTGCACGGGATGCCGGTACCGGACGACGGCCAGGTCCACGTGCTCGTACCCACGCCGCGGCGCCCCCCGCGGACGGCTCCGCACCCACGAGCATCGAGGGGTCGGGGACGAGGTGTCGTCCTACGGCGACGTGCCGGTGACGCGGCCGGCGCGCACGGTGCTCGCCGAAGGCGAGGTCGCCCGCGCGGCGGTGGCCGAGGGTCGGCAGAGCGCACGATGTCTTGCCCCGACTTCAGCACCATTGCAAAGGCTGTGGTCTTGTTGACAGACGTACAAGGTCGAGCACTTGTGCGCTCGCCCACAATGGTGGACACTTGTTCGATGTTCGTGATGACCGTCGACCAGCGGGGGAGCCGGCGCGGGGCCGACCTCGTCCCGGACCTGCTCGAGCGGCTCGACGGCGCACCGGGTCTGGTGCGCGGGTTCGAGCGCACCGTCGGCGACGAGGTGCAGGGCGTGCTCGACGACGCCGAGGACGTGGTCGGGCTCGTGCTCGCCCTCGTGCGCGTCGGCGGCTGGAGCGTCGGTGTCGGCGCCGGGCCGGTGCAGGAGCCGCTGCCCGCGTCGCCGCGCGCGGGCACGGGGGAGGCGTTCGTGCTCGCACGGGCGGCGGTCGAGGCGGCGAAGAGCCGGCAGCGACCGGTGCCGCTGGCGGTGCGGGGCGTCGACGCGGTCGCCGCCGGCGACGCCGAGGCGGTCCTGACGCTGCTCGGCGCCGTGCTGGGGCGCCGCACCCCCGCCGGCTGGGACGCCGTGGACGCGGTGCGCTCGGGCGCCGGGCAGGACGTCGTCGCGCGAGGGCTCGGCGTCACGCAGCAGGCGGTCAGCCAACGGCTGCGGGCCGCCCTGTGGGCGGAGGAGGAGGCGGTGCGTCCCGTCGCGGCGCGCCTGTTGACGGCCGCGCAGGGCTGACGCCAGGGTCGTCGCGTGCACCCCGCCCTCCTGGCCCTCGTCTGGGTCGCCGCCCTCGCCGTGTCCGCCGGCGGCGGCTGGTACAGCACCCGGCTCGTCCTCGACCTCGCGTCCCGCTCCGCCGACGCCGGCCGGGAGACGCCGTCCGCCCAGGCGACGGCCGGACCCCTCACCCTCAGCGACGGGCCCGAGGGGCCGGGCGCCCGGCGGGTGCTGCGCGGCGGGACGTGGATCGGACTGCTGGAGCGGCTCGGCGTGACGGCCAGCATCCTCGCGGGCATGCCCGAGGGCGCCGCGATCGTCGTCGCGGTCAAGGGCCTCGGCCGCTACGCCGAGCTGCGGGACAACCCGGGGGCGTCCGAGCGGTTCGTCATCGGCACGCTGGCGTCGCTCGTGTGGGCGTCGCTCGTGGGGTTCGCCGGTCGTCTGGTGCTCGCCTGAGACGCACGGCGCGCGGGCGGGCGGCCCCCGACCCGGTACGATGGACGACGGCCCGCGGCCGGGTCGCCCGCACGGCGACCGCTGCGGGCGGCCGGCGCCCCTGCGCCGCTCACGCGCCGGGACGGGCGCACCTCGACCACCGACTGGGAGAACGACGCTCGTGGCGACCACCAACGACCTGAAGAACGGCACCGTGCTGAAGATCGACGGCCAGCTGTGGACCGTCATCGAGTTCCAGCACGTCAAGCCCGGCAAGGGTGGCGCGTTCGTGCGCACCAAGCTGAAGAACGTGCTGTCCGGCAAGGTCGTCGACCGCACGTTCAACGCGGGCATCAAGGTCGAGACCGCGAACGTCGACAAGCGCGACATGCAGTACCTGTACAAGGACGGCGACGACTTCGTGTTCATGGACACGGACACGTACGACCAGATCAACGTCCCCGCCGCGACCGTCGGCGACGCCGCGAACTTCATGCTCGAGTCGCAGACGGCGCTCGTCGCGACCAACGAGGGCGTGCCGCTCTACGTCGAGCTGCCGCCGTCGGTCACCCTCGAGGTCACGTACACCGAGCCGGGCCTGCAGGGCGACCGCTCGTCGGCCGGCACCAAGCCCGCCACGCTCGAGACCGGCTACGAGATCCAGGTGCCGCTCTTCCTCGAGTCGAACACCAAGGTCAAGGTCGACACCCGCGACGGGTCGTACCTCGGCCGCGTGAACGACTGACGTGGGCGCCCGGACCAAGGCGCGCAAGCGCGCGCTCGACGTGCTGTTCGAGGCCGACCAGCGCGGTGTCGCGGTCGGCGAGCTCCTCGCGCGCCGCGTCGTCGAGCCGGGCGCCGAGACGGCGCTGCCGCAGTACAGCGTCGACCTCGTCGAGGGCGTCCTGGCCCACCTCGAGCGCATCGACGAGGTGCTCGCGACGCACGCGCACGGCTGGACGATCGCGCGCATGCCCGCGGTCGACCGCGCGCTGCTGCGCCTCGCCACATGGGAGATCCTCTGGAACGACGACGTGCCCGACGCCGTCGCGGTCGACGAGGCCGTGGGCCTGGCCCGCGAGCTGTCGACCGACGAGTCGCCGTCGTTCGTCAACGGGCTCCTCGGCCGCATCGTCGAGCTGAAGCCGACGCTGCTGGCCTGACGCGGCAGCCGACCGACCGCGCGGGCGGTGCGACCCCTCGGGGACGCACCGCCCGCGTCGTCGTCCGGGCCGCGACGACGTCCGCACCGAGCCGGCGGTCGCGCACCGCGCAGCCGTCAGAGCATCTCCGACGACGTGGCCGCGTCCTCGACGCCGCCCGGCACGACCCGCAGCGGCCGCGGCACGATGCGGGCGCGCGCCCGGCGCGGCAGCTCGGACCGGGGGACCGGCCGGGCGCCGCGGACGGGCAGCCCGGGCGCGGGCCGGCCCACGAACATGCCCTGCGCCCGCCGCACGCCGAGGTCGATGAGCACCTGCAGGTCGCCCGCGGACTCGACGCCCTCGGCCACGACGTCGAGCCCGTGGTGCTCCGCGAGCGCGACGATCGCCCGGACCGGTCCGGCCCCGCGGGGCGTGCGGACCTCCCGCACGAACGACCGGTCGATCTTCAGCACGTCGACGGGCAGCCGCGCGAGCCGCGCCAGCGAGCTGAACCCCGTGCCGAAGTCGTCCAGGGCGATGCGCGCACCCCGGGCGCGCAGCTCGGACAGCACCGGGACGGCCGTCGTGGTCCGGAGCATGGTGCTCTCCGTGATCTCGACGGTCAGGTGCTCCCAGGGGCTGCCGCCCCAGGCGTCCTCGATGCGCTCGAGGACGTCGGACTCGTGCAGCTCGCGCGCCGAGAGGTTGACGGCCACCGGCATCTGGTGGCGGTCGAGCGCGCGCCGCGCCTGGCGGAACATCGCGTGCCCGATCGGGACGATGAGCCCGGTCTGCTCGGCGAGCGTCAGCCAGTGCTCGGGCAGGATGACCTTGTCGCCCTCCTGCCACCGTGCGAGCGCCTCGAGGCCGATGACCTCGAGCGTGCCCGTGTCGACGATCGGCTGGTAGTACGCCGTGATGCGGTCCTCCTCGACCGCCCGCTCGAGCGCGGCCCGCAGCCGGCGCGAGTCCTCCGCGCGGGCACGCAGCGCCGAGTCGAAGACGCGGTGGCCGCTGCGGGCGCGCTTGGCCTCGAGCATGGCGTCGTCGGCGTGCCGCAGCAGGGCGTCGGCGTCGATGACCTCCTCGGGGTTCCACGTCGCGACGCCGCACGTCAGACGCGGGCCGGCCGGGTTGCCGACGCGCGCGTCGAAGCCGGCGCGCAGCCGCCGCGCCAGGTCGGCGAGCTCGGCGTCGGTCGGCGCGCGCGACACGACGACCGCGAACTCGTCGCCCGCGAGGCGCGCCACGTACGTCTCGGCGCCGCTCCACGTGCGCAGGTAGTCGGCGGTACGCCGCAGCAGGTCGTCGCCCTGGGCGTGCCCCTGGCGGTCGTTGACGTCCTTGAACCCGTCGATGTCGCAGTAGATGACGGAGACGCGCGTGCGCTCGACGGCGGCGCGCTCGAGGGTGTCGAGGAGGTAGCGGTCCGCGGCGCGCCGGTTCGGCAGGCCGGTGAGCGCGTCGGTCTCGGCGGCGCGGGAGAGGCGGTCGGTGAGCGCGTACCGCTCGGCGGCGGTGGCGACGACGACGGCGAGGTCGATGAGGAACGTGCGCTCGTGCGCGGCGAGGCGGGACGCGTCGGCGGGGAAGAGCTCCGCGACGAAGCGCTCGCGCTGCAGCGGGCGCAGCGAGCCCTCCACGGTGGGGTCGTCGAGGACGGTCCGGGCGACGTCGCGGGCGTGCTCGAGCAGCGCGTCGGCGTCGCGGCTGAACCACGCCGCGTTGGTGAGGTCCGCGAGCGCGTCCCGCATGAGCTCGCGGCGCTGCGCGGTGAGCTGGGAGCGGCGCAGCCGCACGAGCGCGAGCGACTCGAGGCCGACCGCGAGGGGGATCGGCCACAGGCCGCCGAGCGCGGCGGCGTCGTGCCGGTCGTCGAGGAGGATGCCGCCGGTCAGCAGGACCAGGGAGAGCGTGCCGGCGCCGACGAGCAGCCACCCGAGGCCGGTGATGCGCGACGCGCCGAGCGCGGCGACGACGTACCCGACGCTGACGGCGAGCGCGACGAACAGCAGGGCGACCGCGAGCGCGTGGGGCGTGGAGCCGTCGCCGGCGTCGAGGCCGGGTGCGACGGGCGCGACGACCCACAGGAGGCTGCGCACGGCGAGCAGGGTCGCCGTGACGGCCACCCACGGACCCAGCCGCGGCCCCGTGCCGCCGAACGCCCGCGTCGCGGGCAGGCACAGCAGGACGACGGCGGCGACGAGCTGCGCGTGCAGGAACGCGAGGACGCCCCGCCCGAGCGAGCTCGCGGTGACGCCGTGCAGGCCGGCCGTGAGCAGCATGAGCGCCATGGCGGCGGACAGCCACAGGGCCCACGCGGACCCGTCGGGTCGCAGCGAGCCGCGCCACCACACCCAGTGGAGCGCGCAGAAGCCACCCACCAGCCCGGCAGCGAGGAGCTGCAGGACGGTGGTCCACAGCGGTACGTCACCGAGCACGTGGAGTGCATCGGTCGTCCCGGGCACGGTGTTGAACGGCAACCGGGTGACGTCCGTGGTCCCGCGGGCCCGGTAAGGTGGCACGGCCACCCCCTTTAAGCCCGTCCTGTGAGGCGGGGAAGGAGCGCACACGCATGAGCACTGGCACACCCGCGCCCGCGTCCGGGCGCACCGACGGCGCCGCGGCGCCGGACCGGGAACCGCACGACGGCAGCCCCGCCGGGGCGCCGGGCTCGACCGAGGCGCTCGGCTCGACCGAGGCGCCCGGCTCGACCGAGGTGCTGGGTGCGGCGGACATCGGCCGCGCGCTGACCCGCATCGCCCACGAGGTCGTGGAGCGCAACAAGGGCGTCGACGACGTCGTCCTGCTGGGCATCCCGACGCGCGGCCTGCCGCTGGCGGAGCGCCTGGGGGCGCGACTCGCGCAGGTCGAGGGCCTCGCGGCCGGCGACCTGGTCGGCAGCCTCGACGTGACGATGCACCGCGACGACCTGGCACGGCAGCCCATCCGCACGATCGGCACGACGCAGGTGCCGGGCGACGGGATCGACGGCAAGGTCGTCGTGCTCGTCGACGACGTCCTGTACTCGGGGCGCACGATCCGCGCGGCGCTCGACGCGATCAGCGACCTGGGCCGCCCGCGCTCGGTGCAGCTGGCGGTCCTCGTCGACCGCGGCCACCGCGAGCTCCCGATCCGCGCGGACTACGTGGGCAAGAACCTGCCGACGGCGGCGTCCGAGCGCGTGCGGGTGCTGCTCGCGGAGACCGACGGCCGCGACGCGGTGCTGATCGAGAGCGCGGAGCGGGGGACCCGATGAGGCACCTGCTCTCGGCGGGCGACCTGACCCGCGACGAGGCCGTCCTCGTGCTCGACACCGCGGCGCAGATGGCCGCGACGCAGGGACGCGAGATCAAGAAGCTCCCGACGCTGCGCGGGCGCACGGTCGTCAACCTCTTCTTCGAGGACTCCACACGCACCCGCATCTCGTTCGAGACGGCCGCGAAGCGGCTCTCGGCGGACGTCATCAACTTCTCCGCGAAGGGGTCGAGCGTCTCCAAGGGCGAGTCGCTCAAGGACACGGCGCTGACGCTGCAGGCGATGGGCGCCGACGCCGTCGTCGTGCGGCACCCGGCCTCGGGCGCGCCGCACACGCTCGCGCACGCCGGGTGGACGCACGGTGCCGTCGTCAACGCGGGGGACGGCACGCACCAGCACCCCACGCAGGCGCTCCTCGACGCGTTCACCCTGCGCCGCCACCTGGTGGGAGACGGCGGGCGCGCGGACCCGACCGGCCGGGACCTGGCGGGCGCGCACGTGGCGATCGTCGGGGACGTGCTGCACAGCCGCGTCGCGCGCTCGAACGTGCAGCTGCTGCACACGCTCGGCGCGCGCGTGACGCTGGTCGCCCCGCCGACGCTCGTGCCGGTGGGCGCGCACGCGTGGACGGCGGACGTGTCCTACGACCTGGACGAGACGCTCGCGACCGGCCCGGACGCGGTCATGATGCTCCGCGTCCAGCGCGAGCGGATGTCGAGCGCGGGCGGCGGGTTCTTCCCGAGCCCGCTCGAGTACACCCGCGCGTACGGGCTCGACGGTCGCCGGCTCGCGGTGCTGCCGGACCACGCGGTGGTCATGCACCCGGGGCCGATGAACCGCGGTCTGGAGATCTCGGCGGACGCGGCGGACTCGCCGCGCGCCGTGATCGTCGAGCAGGTGGCCAACGGCGTCGCGGTGCGCATGGCGGTGCTGTACCTGCTGCTCGCGGCGGGCGAGCCCCGCACGGCGGCCGCGACGGGCCGGGACGAGGCGCGCACGGGCGTGCGCACGGACGAGACGAGGGTGCACGCGTGAGCACGACGTACCTGCTGCGGGGCGTGGCGCCCCTGGGTGGCGACCGCACGGACGTGCGGGTGGAGGACGGCGTCGTCGCGGCGGTCGGCGCGGACGCGTCGGCGGACGGCGCGACGGTGGTCGACGGGGACGGGCTGGTGCTCCTGCCCGGCCTGGTCGACCTGCACACGCACCTGCGCGAGCCGGGCCGCGAGGACGCCGAGACGGTGGCGTCCGGGACGCGCGCCGCGGCGGCGGGGGGCTTCACCGCGGTGCACGCCATGGCGAACACGTCGCCGACGCAGGACACCGCGGGCGTCGTCGAGCAGGTGTGGCGCCTCGGCCGCGACGCGGGCTGGGTGGACGTGCGCCCTGTCGGCGCCGTGACGGTCGGCCTGGCGGGGGAGCGGCTCGCGGAGCTGCAGGCGATGGCGCGCTCCGCCGCCGCCGTGCGCGTGTTCTCGGACGACGGGAAGTGCGTGCACGACCCGGTGCTGATGCGCCGCGCGCTCGAGTACGTCAAGGCGTTCGACGGGGTCATCGCGCAGCACGCGCAGGAGCCGCGGCTCACCGAGGGCGCGCAGATGCACGAGGGCGTGGTGTCCGCCGAGCTGGGGCTCGCGGGCTGGCCGGCCGTCGCCGAGGAGGCGATCATCGCCCGCGACGTCCTGCTGGCCGAGCACGTCGGCTCGCGGCTGCACGTGTGCCACCTGTCGACGGCCGGCTCGGTCGAGATCATCCGCTGGGCGAAGGCGCGCGGGATCGCCGTGACCGCCGAGGTCACGCCGCACCACCTGCTCCTCACCGACGAGCTGGTCCGCGGCTACGACCCGCGGTACAAGGTGAACCCGCCGCTGCGCACGGCCGAGGACGTCGAGGCCGTCCGCGCGGGACTGGAGGACGGCACGATCGACGTGGTGGCCACCGACCACGCGCCGCACACGCGCGAGGACAAGGACTGCGAGTGGGCCGCCGCCGCCTTCGGCATGACGGGGCTGGAGACGGCGCTGCCGGTCGTGCAGGCGACGATGGTCGACACCGGCCGCCTGACGTGGGCGGACGTCGCACGGGTGCTGTCGGCCACGCCGGCGCGCATCGGTCGCGTGCCCGGTCAGGGACGCCCCGTCGCGGTCGGCGAGCCCGCGAACCTCACGCTCGTGGACCCGGCCGCGCGCCGCACGGTGGTGCCGGAGCGGCAGGCGACCGCGAGCGTGAACTCGCCGTTCGCCGGCACGGAGCTGCCCGGCGCCGTCGTCGCGACGTTCCTGCGCGGCCGCGCCACGGTGCTCGACGGCGTGCTCGTCGACGCACCGGCGGGGGTGGGCGCCTGATGCCGACCTGGGTCTCCGTCGTCGTCGTCGTCCTCCTGCTCGCGCTGGCCCTGTGGGGCATGCGCGCGGGCTGGCGCTCGCGCGGCCGCCGCACCGCCCTGCTCGTCCCGTCGCTCCCCGCCGTCCCCGAGGAGCTCGGGGCCGCGCGCACGGAGCCGGCGGAGGCCGTCTACGTCTCGTCCACCCGTGCCGGCGACTGGCTCGACCGCGTGGTCGCCCACGACCTCGGCGCCCGCAGCGCCGCCGTCGTGCGGGTGCACGACGCGGGCGTGCTCGTGCGCCGCACGGGCGCGCAGGACGTCTGGGTGCCGGCCGGGCGGCTGACGGCCGTCGGCACCAGCCGCGGCCAGGCGGGCAAGTTCGTCGGGCCCGAGGGGCTCGTGGTCCTCACCTGGGTGCCCGACCCCGCCACGGGCACCGCCCTCGACACCGCGCTGCGCGTGCGCCACGACGCCGACAAGGAGGCGCTGCTCACCGCCGCGCGCTCCCTCGTGGCGACCGCCGGCGACCACGGCGCCCACCCCGACCGCGCCGTCCCCGACAGCGCGCCCCGACCGCAGGAGGAGCAGGCATGAGCGACGCGATCCTCGTCCTCGAGGACGGCCGCACGTTCACCGGCCGCGCGTACGGCGCGACCGGGCGGACGCTCGGCGAGATCGTCTTCAACACCGGCATGACCGGCTACCAGGAGACGCTCACCGACCCGTCGTACCACCGGCAGGTCGTCGTCATGACGGCGCCGCACATCGGCAACACCGGCGTCAACGACGAGGACCCCGAGTCCCGGCAGATCTGGGTCGCCGGGTTCGTCGTGCGCGACCCCGCCCGGCGCCCGTCGAGCTGGCGCTCGCGCCGCACGCTCGACGACGAGCTCGCCGAGCAGGGCGTCGTCGGCATCAGCGGCATCGACACCCGCGCCCTGACGCGGCACCTGCGGGAGCGCGGCGTCATGCGCGCCGGCGTGTTCTCGGGCGACGCGCTGGTCCGGCCCGACGGCGACCGCCGCCCGGTCGACGAGCTCCTCGACGAGGTGCGCGCGGCGCCGGCGATGGCGGGCGCCGACCTCGCGGGCGAGGTGAGCGTCGACGCCGCCTACGTCGTGCCCGCCCTCGGCCCCGACGGCACGCCGCTGGCGGAGCCCGTCGCCCGCGTCGCGGCCGTGGACCTCGGCATCAAGTCGATGACCCCGCAGCGGCTCGCGGAGCGCGGCGTCGAGGTGCACGTGCTGCCCGCGACGTCGTCGATCTCGCAGGTACTCGAGCTCGGCCCGGACGGCGTCTTCTTCTCCAACGGCCCCGGCGACCCGTCGGCGGCGCGCCACGAGATCGACCTGCTGCGCGGCGTCCTCGACCGCCGGATCCCGTTCTTCGGCATCTGCTACGGCAACCAGCTGTTCGGCCGCGCCCTCGGCTTCGGCACGTACAAGCTGCAGTACGGCCACCGCGGCGTGAACCAGCCGGTGATGGACCGCACGACCGGCAAGGTCGAGATCACGGCGCACAACCACGGGTTCGCGGTCGACGCGCCGCTGGACGCCGAGACGGTCGCTCCGTTCGACGGCGGCCGGTACGGGCGGGTGCGCGTCTCGCACGTCGACCTCAACGACGACGTCGTCGAGGGCCTCGAGGCGCTCGACCTGCCCGCCTTCTCCGTGCAGTACCACCCGGAGGCTGCGGCCGGCCCGCACGACGCGGCCTACCTGTTCGACCGCTTCGTCGACCTCATGACCCGCCACCCCGACGGCACCGCGGACGACGCGGGCCTCCACGACTCCCAGAAGGGCGCCGCCTGATGCCCCGCCGCGACGACCTGCACAGCGTCCTCGTCATCGGCTCCGGCCCGATCGTCATCGGGCAGGCCGCCGAGTTCGACTACTCCGGGACGCAGGCGTGCCGCGTGCTGAAGGAGGAGGGCCTGCGGGTCGTCCTCGTGAACTCCAACCCGGCGACGATCATGACCGACCCGGAGTTCGCCGACGCCACCTACGTCGAGCCGATCACCACCGAGGTCCTCACGTCGATCATCGCCAAGGAGCGTCCCGACGCGATCCTGCCGACGCTGGGCGGCCAGACGGCCCTCAACGCGGCGATCGCGCTCGACGAGGCCGGCGTGCTCGAGGAGTACGGCGTCGAGCTCATCGGCGCGAACATCCCCGCCATCCAGAAGGGCGAGGACCGCCAGCAGTTCAAGGAGGTCGTCGCGGTCTCCGGCGGCGAGTCGGCGCGCTCGTGGATCGTGCACACGGTGGACGAGGCGCTGCAGGCGGCCGAGGACCTCGGGTACCCGATGGTCGTGCGCCCGTCCTTCACCATGGGCGGCCTCGGCTCCGGCCTCGCGTACGACGAGACGGACCTGCGCCGCATCGTCGGCCAGGGCCTGCACTACTCGCCGACCACCGAGGTGCTCCTCGAGGAGTCGATCCTCGGCTGGAAGGAGTACGAGCTCGAGCTCATGCGCGACAAGCACGACAACGTGGTGGTCGTCTGCTCGATCGAGAACGTCGACGCCGTGGGCGTGCACACCGGCGACTCGGTCACGGTCGCACCGGCGCTCACGCTGACGGACCGCGAGTACCAGCGCCTGCGCGACATCGGCATCGCCGTCATCCGCGAGGTCGGGGTCGACACCGGCGGCTGCAACATCCAGTTCGCGGTGCACCCGGACACGGGCCGCGTCGTCGTCATCGAGATGAACCCGCGCGTGTCGCGCTCGTCCGCGCTGGCGTCGAAGGCGACGGGCTTCCCGATCGCGAAGATCGCCGCCAAGCTCGCGGTCGGCTACACGCTCGACGAGATCCCGAACGACATCACGGGCTCGACGCCCGCCTCGTTCGAGCCGACCCTCGACTACGTCGTGGTGAAGGTGCCGCGGTTCGCGTTCGAGAAGTTCCCCGCCGCGGACGACACGCTGACGACGACCATGAAGTCGGTCGGCGAGGCGATGGCGATGGGCCGCAACTTCACCGAGGCGCTCGGCAAGGCGATGCGCTCGATCGACAAGAAGGGCTCGACGTTCCACTGGGACGACGAGCCCGCGCAGGGCGAGGAGCTCGACCGGCTCGTCGCGTCGCTCTCGCGGCCCACCGAGGGCCGGCTGATCGACGTGCAGCAGGTGCTGCGCGCCGGCGTCCCCGTCGACGAGGTCTACGCGCGCACGGGCATCGACCCGTGGTTCCTCGACCAGGTGCAGCTCGTCAACGAGGTGGCCGCCGAGACGGCCGCGGCCCCGGCGCTCACGCGCGAGGTGCTCGCGCACGCCAAGCGGCACGGCCTGTCCGACGCGCAGGTCGCGTCCCTGCGGCAGACCAGCGAGGACGCCGTGCGCCGCACGCGCTGGGCGCTCGGAGTGCGGCCCGTCTACAAGACGGTCGACACGTGCGCCGCCGAGTTCGCGGCCCGCACGCCGTACCACTACTCGTCCTACGACGAGGAGACCGAGGTCGCGCCGCGCGAGCGCCCCGCGATCCTCATCCTCGGCTCCGGGCCGAACCGGATCGGGCAGGGCATCGAGTTCGACTACTCGTGCGTGCACGCCGCGCTCGCCCTCAAGGGTGAGTTCGAGACCGTCATGGTCAACTGCAACCCCGAGACGGTGTCGACGGACTACGACACGTCGGACCGCCTCTACTTCGAGCCGCTGACGTTCGAGGACGTGCTCGAGGTGTACGAGGCCGAGCTCGCGGCGGGCCCCGTCGCGGGTCTGATCGTCACGCTCGGCGGCCAGACGCCGCTGGCGCTGGCGCAGCGCCTCGCCGACGCCGGCCTGCCCATCCTCGGCACGCCGCCCGCGGCGATCGACGCCGCCGAGGACCGCGGCGAGTTCGGCCGGGTGCTCGAGGCGGCCGGCCTGCCGGCGCCGGCGTTCGGCACCGCGACGACGCTCGACGGCGCGCGCGAGACGGCGCGCCGCATCGGCTTCCCGGTGCTCGTGCGTCCCTCGTACGTGCTGGGTGGGCGCGGCATGGAGATCGTCTACGACGAGCCCCAGCTCACCGAGTACGTCGAGCGCGCGCTGGCCGACGCGGCGGGCACCCGCGCGTCGCTCCCGCCGCTGCTCATCGACCGGTTCCTCGACGACGCGATCGAGATCGACGTCGACGCGATCTACGACGGCACCGAGCTGTACCTCGGCGGCGTCATGGAGCACATCGAGGAGGCCGGCATCCACTCCGGCGACTCGGCGTGCGCCCTGCCGCCCATCACGCTCTCGGCGGCGGAGCTCCAGCGCATCCGCACCTCGACCGAGGCGATCGCGCGGGGCGTCGGCGTGCGCGGTCTGCTGAACATCCAGTTCGCGCTCGTCTCCGACGTGCTCTACGTGCTCGAGGCGAACCCGCGCGCGTCCCGCACGGCACCGTTCGTGTCGAAGGCGACGGGCGTCTCGCTCGCGAAGGCGGCGGCGCTCGTCATGGCCGGCCGCTCCGTGGCTCAGCTGCGTGCGGAGGGCGTCCTGCCCGAGGTGGACGCCGGCACGCTGGACCTCGACGCGCCGATCGCCGTCAAGGAAGCCGTGCTGCCCTTCAAGCGGTTCCGCACGGCCGACGGCACGGTCGTCGACACCGTCCTCGGCCCGGAGATGCGCTCGACGGGCGAGGTCATGGGCTTCGACGTCGACTTCCCGACCGCGTTCGCGAAGTCCCAGGAGGCGTCGTTCGGCGGCCTGCCGCAGGCCGGCACGGTGTTCATCTCCGTCGCCGACCGCGACAAGCGCTCGATCGTCTTCCCGGTGAAGCGCCTCGTCGAGCTCGGCTTCGAGGTCCTCGCGACCGAGGGCACGGCCGCCGTGCTGCGCCGCTCGGGCATCGCGTCGCGCGTCGTGCGCAAGCACTCGGCGCGCCGCGGCCCGGCGGGGGAGCCGACGATCGTCGACCTCATCACCGCCGGCGAGGTCGACATGGTGGTCAACACGCCGTCCGGGCAGGGCGCGCGCGCCGACGGCTACGAGATCCGGGCCGCCACCACGGCCGCCGACAAGGCCATCGTCACCACGGTCCAGCAGCTCGGCGCGGCCGTGCAGGCCATCGACGCGGCCCGCAGCGGACCGTTCCGGGTGACGAGCCTGCAGGAGCACGCCGCCGCGGCGGCGGACCTCCTGCCCGCCGTCGACCTGGGGCGCCCCCGCGGCGGGGAGGCGCGCGACCTGCGCGGCCTCGGGCCGGCACCCGCGCCCGCGGTGGCCGGGGCACGGCTCGCCGCCCTGACGGGGGTCGTGGCCGGGACGGCGGCGCCCGGGGTCGTCGTCGCCGGGGTCGTGCACGCGGAGCTGCTCGTCGCGCGGCCGTTCGCCGCGGCCAACGGCGTCGTCGCGCGGGCCGTGGCGCGCTGGCTCACGACGACGACCGGCCTGGACCCGACCGGCACGGTGCTGCCCGAGCCGGGGTGGGCGGCCGCGCCCGCGCCGTACCTCGCGGCGGCCGCGCGCTACGCGGCCGGGACGCCGGACGGGGTCGCGGGGTGGCTGGTGGGCTACGCGGACGCGGTGCGGGCGGGGGCCGGGGCCGCGCGCGACGTCGCGGACGCGGTGCTCGCCGGGCGGCTGGGGGGCAGCGGGCGCTGAGGGCGGGCGCCGGGCGGGGGCGCCGGGGGAGTCGTCGTGGGAGTCGTCGTGGCCGGCGCGCACGGGTGCGGACACGGACGACGGCGCCCGTCACCGGACGCCGCCTCCGACTCGACGACCGGGGTGATCAAGCGTGCTGCCACGAAGAGGTTCGCTCCGGGACCAGCCCGGTCGACCTGCCGAAAGTAGGCGTCCTGCGCGTGGGTGCCCTCGGTCGTTCTGTTGTGGCACCGGTCTACACCCGGCGGCGGAGGGCGGCAACGGTGCGGTGCGTCCGCGCAGGTGGACGGCGCCGCGGTGCTCGGAGGGCGAGACGCGGGGGTCGCCTGCCGGGACGGCGGGCGGCGGCGGGCGGGTGCGGGGACGGCGTGCGGTACGACGGCTCAGCGGGTGGGGCGGGGACGGCGCCGGAGCAGGACGACGACGGCGGTCACGACGAGCACCGCGCCCAGCACCGCCGCGACCGTCGCGCCCGCCCGCCGGTCGAGGGCGCGCAGCGGCACCGGGCGGCGGAACGTCAGGACGCCCCAGCCGTGCTCGGCGGCCAGCCGGCGCAGGGCGCGGTCGGGGTTCACGGCGTACCCGTGCCCGACGACGGCGAGCATCGGCGCGTCGGTGACGGAGTCGGAGTACGCGTAGCTGGCGTCGAGGTCGTACCCGCGCGCGGCCGCGAGCTCGCGGATCGCCGTCGCCTTGTTCTCCCCGTACGCGTAGAACTCGATCTCGCCGGTGTACCGCCCGTCCGCGACGGCCATGCGTGTCGCGACGACGGCGTCCGCGCCCAGCATCTGCGCGATCGGCTCGACCACCTCGGCGCCCGACGCCGAGACGACCACGACGTCGCGCCCCGCGGCCTGGTGCTCGGCGATGAGCTCGACCGCCTCGGCGTAGACCGTGGGGTCGATCGACTCGTGCAGCGTCGCCCGCACGACGGCGGACACGGTGGCGACGTCCCAGCCGGTCACGGTGCGGGACAGCTGCGCGCGCAGCCGCTCGGTCGCCGCGGCGTCCGCGCTGCCGAGCAGGTAGGCGAGCTGCGCGTACGCGGAGGCCACCACGCTGCGGCGCGTGAGCAGGCCCTCGGCGAGGAACCCCTTGGAGAACGCCGTCGCGGAGGACGTCGCGATGATCGTCTTGTCGAGGTCGAAGAACGCCGCGGCACGGACCATCCGCAGGACACTAGCGGGACCCGCCGACGTGCGTGCGCCGGACGCACGGGCGGCACGGCCCGGCGGCGGTGAGCCGACCACAGCCCGGGCGCCGGAGCGCGCGTCCCCCGGTCCCGGCCCGCGCTCCTCCGTCGCGTCGCGCGGACGCGCAGCCTGGCCCACGGCGGCGCCGACCGGCGCCCGGACGGAGGCGGGGTGCGGTGGTGCGGCAGGTGCGACGGGCGGCGGTGGTCGGGGTCGTGGGCGCGGCGGGCGGCGTGGGGGCGTCCACGTTCGCGGCGCTGCTCGCGCAGCGCACGTCGCGCACGACGTCGACGGTGCTCGTCGACCTCGTCCGCGGCGGCGGCGGGCTGGACGTCGTCCTGGGCGCCGAGGGGGTCGAGGGGGCGCGCTGGCCCGACCTGCGCGGCGCCGGTGGCGACGTCCGCGGCGACGACGTCGTGGCGCTGCTGCCGCGATGGGGGGCGTGCGCGGTGCTGTCCGGCGACCGCGAGCGCCCCGACCCCGTCGAGGCGGGCGTCCGGGTCGACGTGCTGCACGCGGTGTCGTGCACCGTCGGCGCGGTCGTGCTCGACCTCGACCGCGGGGACGTCGTCGACGGCCACGCGCCGTTGCCGGCGTGCGACGCGGTGGTGGTCGTCGCGCGCGCCGACCTGCGGTCCGTCGCGGGCGTGCTCGCGCTGCGTCCCCGGCTCACGGCCGCCGGGACCGGGGCGGGGCTCGTCGTGCTGGGGCGCCCGCCGGGCGGTCTGGCGGCGGCCGACGTCGCCGCGGCGACCGAACTGCCCCAGTGGGCGAACCCCGGGCCGGAACCCGCCCACCCCCCACCCAGGCTAATAAAAACAAAACACAACCCACCA
>NZ_JBFTEP010000032.1:0-30726 GCF_047229365.1 Cellulomonas pasadenensis
CGGCACGTCCGCCGGCACCCGCGACGGGTGCCGGGCCACGCGCGGTCACGCCGGCCGCCGTGACCCGTCGACGAAGGGAAGGACCATACGTGAGCGACAGCACGCCGGGCGCGTCGTCGGCCGTCCCCTCGCCGGCCGCCCTGGCGCACGCCGCCACCGCGCACGGCACCCCCGCGCACAGCGCCCCCTCCGCCCCGCTGCCCGGGCCGCCGGCCGCCCCGACGCCCGCCGACGTCCGGCCGGTCGTCCCGCCCGACGACGCGATCGCGACGGGCGACGACGCGGTCGACGAGGCGCTCGGCCGGCTGCGGGACGTGGCGGAGCTCGACCTGCGCGCGCAGCTGACGACGTTCGAGGCGGTGCACGGCGCGCTCCAGGACCGCCTCGCGGACGCCGAGGGATGACCGCGACGATGACGGCGCGCCTCGACGCCGAGCTCGTCCGCCGCGGGCTCGCCCGGTCGCGGACCCAGGCCGCCCGGCTCGTCGCCGACGGTCGCGTGCGCGTCGACGGCGTCCCTGCCCGTCGGCCGGCGACCGTGGTCGACGCCACCCACGACCTCGCCGTGACGGACGACCCCGCGGACCCGGGCTGGGCGTCGCGCGCGGCCCGGAAGCTGGCCGACGCCCTCGCCGTGTGGCCGGACCTCGACGTGCGGGGGCGGACGTGCCTCGACGCGGGCGCGAGCACCGGCGGCTTCACGGACGTCCTGCTGCGACGCGGGGCCGGGCACGTGGTGGCCGTCGACGTCGGGCACGACCAGATCGTCCCGGCGTTGCGCGCGGACGCGCGCGTCGAGGTCCGTGAGGGCGTGAACGTCCGTGACCTGCGCGCCGGTGACGTCGTGCCCGCGCCCACGCTGGTCGTCGGCGACCTGTCCTTCATCTCGTTGCGTCTCGTGCTCGCGCCCCTCCTGGCGGTCGCGGCGCCGTCCGCCGACCTCGTGCTGCTCGTGAAGCCGCAGTTCGAGGTCGGGCGCGACCGGCTCGGGGCGAACGGCGTGGTGCGCGACCCCGCCCTGTGGCGGGCGGCGGTCCTGAACGTGTGCACGACTGCTCGCGGGCTGGGCGCCCGCGTCGTCGACGTGCGGCCGAGCACGCTGCCGGGCACGCACGGCAACGTCGAGTTCGTGCTGCGCCTCCTCGCGCCGGCCGAGGGCGCGCGGCCGCAGGAGGACGGGACCGTGACGGCGCTCGTCGACGCGGCTGTCGACGCGGCGGGCGGCGACACGGCCGGCGGTGCCCGCGGGTCCGCCGGGACGCGGGCCGGGGTCGCCCGGTGACGCGCCGTGCGCTGGTCGTCCGCCACAGCGGGCGACCCGAGGCGCTGGCGGCCGCGGACGACGTGCTGCGCGCGCTGGCGCGCGCGGGCGTCGAGGCCGTCGCCGCGTCGGAGGACGACACCCCGGCGGACCTGCCGCCCGTCGAGCTCGCCGTCGTCCTCGGCGGGGACGGCACGATCCTGCGCGCGGCGGAGCTGACCCGCGGGACGGACGTGCCGCTGCTCGGGGTCAACCTGGGCCACGTCGGGTTCCTGGCCGAGATCGAGCCTGACGACGTGGACACCGCGGTCGCGCGGCTGACGTCGGGGGACCACGACGTCGAGGAGCGGGCGACGCTCGACGTGCGGGTCGTGCACGCCGACGGCCGCACCGAGTCGGGCTGGGCGCTCAACGAGGCGGCGCTGGAGAAGACCGACCCGGCGCGCATGATCGAGGTCGTCGTCGAGGTGGACGGCCGGCCGCTGTCGGCGTTCGGCTGCGACGGCCTCGTCGCGGCGACGGCGACCGGCTCGACCGCGCACGCGTTCTCGGCCGGCGGGCCGGTTCTCTGGCCGGACGTCGTCGGGACGGTGCTCGTGCCGCTCGCGGCGCACACGCTCTTCGCGCGCCCGCTGGTGCTCGGCCCGCGCAGCGTGCTCGCGATCGAGCTCATCGAGCGGTCGTCGTCGACCGCCGTCGTGACGTGCGACGGGCGCCGCCAGCTCGAGCTCGACCGGGGCGCCCGTCTCGAGGTCCGCGTCAGCGACACTCCCGTGCGGTTCGCGCGCCTCAACCCGGCGCCGTTCACGACGCGGCTGGTGCAGAAGTTCGACCTGCCGGTCGTCGGCTGGCGGGGAGCCCGCGAGGACGGTGCACGGTGATCGAGGAGATCCGGATCGACGACCTCGGCGTGATCGGTCGCGCGCACGTGCGGCTGGGGCCGGGGCTGACGGTGCTGACGGGGGAGACGGGTGCCGGCAAGACGATGGTGCTCACGGCGCTGTCGCTGCTGCTCGGCGGTCGCGCCGACCCGGCGACCGTCCGCACGGGCGCCCGCGCGGCCGCGGTCGAGGGTCGTGTCGTGCTCCCCGTGTCGTCGCCGGCGCTCGAGCGTGCCCGCGAGGCGGGCGCCGAGGCGGACGACGACGGCAGCCTCGTCGTGCTCCGCACGGTCACCGCGAGCACCGACGGCGCCGCGGGCCGCTCGCGCGCCCACCTCGGGGGGCGGTCCGTGCCGCAGGGCGTGCTGGCGGAGATCGCCGAGGAGCTCGTGACCGTGCACGGCCAGGCGGACCAGGTCCGCCTGCGCTCGCCCGCGCGCCAGCGGGCGGCCCTCGACGCGTTCGCCGGCCCGGAGCACGCCGCCGTGCTGGCCCGGCACCGCACGGCCTGGGCCGAGCGTGCGCGCGTGCAGGCGGAGCTGGACGACCTCGTCGCGCGCGCCCAGGAGCGCGCCCGCGAGGCCGAGCTGCTCCGGCTGGGCCTGGCGGAGGTCGAGCGCGTCGCGCCGCAGCCGGGCGAGGACGCGGAGCTCGCGGCCGAGGCCGAGCGGCTCGGGAACGCCGAGGACCTGCGTGCCGCGGCGGCGGGCGCCCACGCGGCCCTGGTGGGCGACGACGACACCGCGGGCGAGACGGCGGCGGCGACGCTCCTCGTGGAGGACGCCCGACGCCGCCTCGAGCAGGTCGGCGCCCACGACCCGGCCCTGGCGGGACTCGCGACGCGCGTCGCCGAGGCCGGCTACCTGCTCGCGGACGTGGCCGCGGACCTCGCGGCGTACGTGCAGGACCTCCAGGCGGACCCCGCGCGGCTCGACGCCGTGCAGCGGCGGCGGGCCGAGCTCGCCGGCCTCACGCGCTCGTACGGCGAGGACGTCGCCGCCGTCCTGCGGTGGGCGGAGGAGTCGTCCACGCGGCTGCTGGACCTCGAGGGCGGCGAGGAGCGGATCGCCGCGCTGGGGGAGCGCCGCGACGCGCTCGACGCGGACCTGCGCGACCTGCAGGCGACGCTCACGGCGGCTCGCACCCGTGCGGCGGGCCGGCTCGCGGACGCCGTGAGCGAGGAGCTGGCGGGGCTGGCGATGGCGGGGGCGCGCCTCGTCGTCGACGTCCGGCCGGCCGACGAGCCCGCCGCCCACGGCGCCGACGCGGTGGAGATGCTGCTCGTGCCGCACGCCGGTGCGCCGGCGCGGCCGCTCGGCAAGGGCGCCTCCGGCGGCGAGCTCTCGCGCGTCATGCTCGCGCTCGAGGTGGCGCTCGCGACGGCGGAGGGCTCGGGCGCGTCGACGCCCGGCACGTTCGTGTTCGACGAGGTGGACGCCGGCGTCGGCGGGCGCGCGGCGACCGAGGTCGGGCGCCGGCTGGCGCGGCTCGCGACGGGCACCCAGGTCCTCGTCGTGACGCACCTGGCACAGGTCGCGGCGTTCGCCGACCAGCACCTCGTCGTCACCAAGTCGGTCGCGGACGGCGTCGACGTCGTCACCGAGTCCGACGTGCGCACCGTGGAGGACGAGGACCGCGTGCGCGAGCTCGCCCGCATGCTGTCCGGGCAGGACGACTCGGAGACGGCGCGCGCGCACGCGGCGGAGCTGCTGGCCCAGTCCGTGGGACGATGACCCACGATGAGAGTCTCCCTGCGCAGGCGTACGAGCGAGCCCGACACCGGTGAGGTGGTCGGGCCGGCACGCGTCGACCGTCGTACGAAGTCCCTGACCAAGCGGCTGCGGCCCGGCGACGTCGCGGTGATCGACCACCTCGACCTCGACCGGGTCTCCGCCGAGGCGCTCGTGCGTTGCCAGCCCGCCGCGGTCCTCAACGCGTCCCCGTCGACGTCCGGGCGGTACCCCAACCTCGGCCCCGAGATCCTCGTGTCGGCGGGCATCCCGCTCGTGGACGACCTCGGCGCGGACGTCATGGCCGTGACCGAGGGCCACACGCTGCGCGTCGTCGAGGGAGCCGTCCTCGACGGCGAGACCCTCGTCGCGGAGGGCGTCGTCCAGACGCCCGAGTCCGTCGCCGCGACGATGGAGGAGGCGCGCGCCGGGCTCTCCGTGCAGCTCGAGTCCTTCGCCGCCAACACGATGGACTACCTGCGGCGCGAGCGGGACCTGCTGCTCGACGGCGTCGGCGTGCCGGACATCGACACGCGCCTCGAGGGCCGCCAGGTGCTCATCGTCGTGCGCGGGTACCACTACAAGGAGGACCTCGTCACGCTGCGCTCCTACATCCGCGAGTACCGCCCGGTGCTCATCGGGGTGGACGGCGGCGCGGACGCGATCCTCGAGGCGGGCTGGCGCCCGGACATGATCGTCGGGGACATGGACTCCGTGTCCGACCGGTCGCTGCAGTGCGGCGCCGAGATCGTGGTGCACGCGTACCGCGACGGCCGGGCGCCGGGCCTCGCGCGCGTCGAGCAGCTCGGCGTCCCGCACGTGGTGTTCCCGGCGACGGGCACCAGCGAGGACGTCGCGATGCTGCTGGCCGACGACAAGGGCGCCGAGCTCATCGTCGCGGTCGGCACGCACGCCACGCTCGTCGAGTTCCTCGACAAGGGCCGCGCCGGCATGGCCAGCACCTTCCTCACCCGTCTGCGCGTGGGCGGCAAGCTCGTCGACGCCAAGGGCGTGTCGCGGCTCTACCAGCACCGCATCTCCAACGTGCAGCTGACGCTGCTCGTGCTCGCCGGCCTGCTCGCCCTGGGCGTCGCGCTGGCCTCCACGGCCGCCGGTCAGACCCTCATCGGCCTGCTGGGAGCGCGCCTCGACGACGTCGTGTCGTGGTTCGGCTCGCTCGTCGGCGGGTCGCCGTGACCCCGCCCCGCCCGGACACCGTGCGCGCGCCCGCGCGGCACCCCGCACGCACCGCACCCGCCGGCCGCACGGCCGCGGCGTCCGCGCGCCGCCACCCGACGCCCCCCGCCCCCCGCGCCGCACAGCCCGGCGCTACCGACCGAGAGCTCACCCTGTGATCGACTTCCGGTACCACATCGTCTCCCTCATCTCCGTCTTCCTCGCGCTGGCCGTCGGCATCGCCCTCGGCGCCGGGCCGCTCAAGGAGACGATCGGCGACACCCTCACCGGCCAGGTGGAGCAGCTGCGCGCGGAGAAGGAGGACCTGCGCGCCCAGCTCGACGAGGCCGAGAACGACGAGGCCGCGGCCGAGGCGGTCGTGTCCGCCGCCGGCCAGCGGATGCTGGCCGGCGCGCTCCCGGACCGCCGCGTCGCGCTCGTCCTCCTCGACGAGGTGCCCGAGGAGCAGGTGACGGCGATCGGCGAGCGGCTCGGCGAGGCCGGCGCGTCCGTCTCCGCGACCGTCACGCTCACCGACGCGTGGACCGACCCCGGCCTGCGGACCTACCGGCAGGCGCTGGCGGGCACGCTCGTGTCGTACCTCGAGACCCCGCCGCCGGCCGACGCCGGCACGGAGGCCGAGCTCGCCGACGCACTCGTGCAGGGCCTGGTCGGCGCGGACGGCGCCGCGCCCGACACCGTGTCCGAGAACGCGGCGACGCTCCTCGAGCTGCTGTCGTCGGGGGACAACCCCCTGCTGTCCGTGGCCGGCGACGTGACCGCACCGGCGGACGCCGTCGTGGTCGTCGCCGCGCCGCCCGCGCAGGACCCCGAGCCGTCGCCCAGCGCGGACACCGGCGCGACGACGCAGGACGCGGAGCTGGCGGTGGTCGACGCCTCCCAGCGGCTGTCCGCCGGTGCCGTGCTCGCCGACGGCCGCCGCACCCCGGAGTCGCTGACGTCGGCCGTGCTCGGCGACGCCGACCGCGCCGAGCGCCTCACCACCGTGTCGCGCACGGACGACGTGACGGGGCAGGTCGTCGTGCCGCTCGCGCTGGCCGCCCGGATCGCGGGGGAGAACGGCCACTACGGCTTCGGGGACGACCTCGAGCCGCTGCCGCCGGCGGTGCAGCTGCCGCCCGTCGACCGCACGCCCACCACGCCCGACGCGCCCGCGGCCGACGGGGACGCCGGCGCCGCCGGTGACGCCGGCGCGGAGGGCGAGGGATGACCGCGGGTCGTCGGCTCGCGGCCGCCGCCGTCGCGGCCCTGACGACGGCCGTCGTCCGCGGCGTGCTCGACACGAGCCCGCCCGGGGGACCGGCCGCGTGGACCCGCACCAACCACCGCGGCGAGCCCGTGAGCATGCTCGAGGGGCCCGCCGTCGCGGCAGGGCTGCTGGCGGGGGCCCTCGTCGGCGCACCCTCGGCCCGCGGCGCGCTGGCGGCCGGGGTCGCCGTCGCCGGCGCGGCCGGCTTCGGCCTGGTCGACGACCTGCGGGAGGACACCACCACGCGCACCAAGGGGCTGCGCGGCCATCTCGGCGCGCTCGCGCACGGCCGCCTGACGACCGGTGGGCTCAAGGTGCTGGGCATCGGCGCCACCGCCCTCGCCGCGGCGGCGGTCGTGCGACCTGCCGGCGGGCGCGCCGCGCACCCCGTCGCGCGCGCGGCCGACACGCTCGCCTCGGGCGCCCTCGTCGCGGGCACGGCGAACCTGCTCAACCTCCTCGACCTGCGGCCGGGGCGCGCGCTCAAGGCGGCCGGTCTGGCGGCCGCGCCGCTCGCACTGACGGGCGCCGGCGGGGGTGTCGCCGCCGCCGTCCTCGGCGCCGGCGGCGCAGCCGTGGAGCAGGACCTCGCCGAGGCCGACATGCTCGGCGACGGCGGTGCGAACGCGGTCGGCGCGGCGCTCGGCACGGCCCTGGTCCTCGGTGCGCCGCGGCCGGTGCGGCTCGCCGCGCTCGCCGCCGTGGTCGCGCTCACGGTCGCGAGCGAGCGCGTGAGCTTCACGCGCGTCATCGAGCGCACACCGGTCCTGCGGGACCTCGACGCATGGGGCCGGCGGCCGGCCGCGCCCCCCGTCGCGCCCCCCGTCGCACCGCGGGCCGACGCGGCGCCGGGCGCCCCGGCCGCATGAGCCCCGCGGCGCGCCGCGCCGCGCAGGGCCTGCTCGGGGCCGCGGCGATGATCACGGTCGTCACCGTGCTGTCCCGCGTCCTCGGCCTCGGCCGGTTCCTCGTGCAGTCGTGGGGCGTCGGCGCCGAGCGGATCGCGGACGCGTACAACGCCGCGAACCTCCTCCCCAACGTGCTGTTCGAGGCGGCGGCCGGCGGTGCCCTCGCCGGGGCGGTGGTGCCGATGCTCGCCGCGCCGCTCGCGCGCGGGGACCGCGCGCGCGTCGACCGCACCGTGTCGGCGGCGCTCGGCTGGACGCTCCTCGTGCTGACCCCGCTCGGCCTGCTGCTCGCCGCGTGCGCCGGCCCGGTGGCCGCCGTCTTCGGTGGCGACGACGCGACCACGGTCGCGCTCGTGCGCTTCTTCGTCCTCGTGTTCGCCGTGCAGATCCCGTTGTACGGCGTCACGGTGCTGCTGTACGGCGTGCTGCAGGCGCACCGCCGATTCTTCTGGCCGGCGTTCGCGCCGGTGCTCAGCTCCGTCGTCGTCATCGCCACCTACGGCGTCTACGGCGTGCTGGCCGGGGGAGAGCGCGTCGACCCGGCACGGCTCGGCGCCGGTGCGCTGGAGGTGCTGGCGTGGGGCACGACCGCCGGCGTCGCGGCGATGTGCCTGCCGATGCTCGTGCCCGTCCGCCGGCTCGGCGTGCGGGTGCGGCCGACCCTGCGGTTCGCCGACGGTGACGCCGTGCGGTTCCGTGCGCTCGCCCTCGCGGGCGTCGCGTCCGTCGCGGCGCAGCAGGTCGCGCTGCTCCTCATGGTGTGGCTCGCGGCGCGGTTCGCGCCCGGCGGCGGCGAGGGCAACACGACCTTCCTGTACGCGCAGCAGGTCTACCTCCTGCCGTACGCGGTGCTCGTCGTGCCGCTCGCGACGTCGACCTTCCCGCGCGTCGCCGAGCACGCGGCGGCGGCCGACCGCACGGCGTTCGGGCGGCTCGCGGCGACCACCACGCGGGCGGTCGTCGTCGCGTCGACCCTCGGGGCGGCCGCCGTGCTCGCGGGCGGGCCGGCGGTGGCCCGGGTCTTCGCCGCGCTGGCCGACAACCCGGGCGTCGCCGACGGGATGGTGGACGCCCTCGTGCCCATGGCGGCCGGGGTGGTGGGCCTCGGCGTGCTGTTCCACGTCTCGCGCTGCCTGTACGCGCTGGAGCACGCGCGCGCCGCGGTCACCGTGAACGTGCTCGGGTGGGGCGTGGTGTCGGCGACGGCGGCGGTCCTGGTGCTGGTCGCCGACGCGCCGGTGCTCGGCGCGCTCGGGGCCGCCGTGACGACCGGGATGACGGTCGGCGCGGTGGCCGCGCTGGTGGCGCTGCGTCGGTCGGCGGGCGCCGGCGCGCTGGCGGGGCTCGCGCGCACCCTCGTCGTCGTCCTCGCGGCCGGTGCCGCGGGCGCCGTCGCCGGACGCTGGGTCTCCAGCACGGTCCTGCTCCTCACGGGTGAGGGGCCCGCGTCGGCGACGGGTGCCGCGGCCGGCGGCGCGGTGGTCGCCGCGGTCGTCGTCGGTGCCGCGGTGGCGCTCCTCGACCGCGGCACCGTGACCGGCGTGCTGCGTGCCGAGCGCCCGGCGGCGGGCGGCCACGGGAGTGTCGCCGCCCCGCTCGACGGCACTCCCGCGGACCCGGCGCCGCGCACCGTGCCGCCCGTCGGCTGACGGCGCGGCCGACAGCCTGCGACGCGGCACCGTGACGTGCGCGCCCCGGCGCGTCGGCCGCACCGGCGGAGCCGTGCGATAGGGTGGAACCCCGTGACAGAGCGCGCGTACCGACTCTCCGGGCGGTCGGACATCTCGACCCGGCACATCTTCGTCACCGGGGGCGTGGCGTCCTCCCTCGGCAAGGGCCTGACGGCGAGCAGCCTCGGCCGCCTCCTCCGCTCGCGCGGCCTGCGGGTCACGATGCAGAAGCTCGACCCGTACATCAACGTGGACCCGGGCACGATGAACCCGTTCCAGCACGGCGAGGTCTTCGTCACCGAGGACGGCGCCGAGACGGACCTCGACGTCGGACACTACGAGCGCTTCCTCGACGTCGACCTCGTCGGCTCGGCGAACGTGACGACCGGCCAGGTGTACTCGCAGGTGATCGCCAAGGAGCGCCGCGGCGAGTACCTCGGCGACACGGTCCAGGTCATCCCGCACATCACGGACGAGATCAAGGCGCGCATGCGCTCCCAGGCGGGCGACGACGTCGACGTGATCATCACGGAGATCGGCGGCACGGTCGGCGACATCGAGTCCCTGCCGTTCCTCGAGGCGGCGCGCCAGGTGCGTCACGACCTCGGCCGCGACAACTGCTTCTTCCTGCACGTGTCGCTCGTGCCGTACATCGGCCCGTCCGGCGAGCTCAAGACGAAGCCGACGCAGCACTCCGTGGCCCAGCTGCGCAGCATCGGCATCCAGCCGGACGCGATCGTCCTGCGCGCCGACCGCGACGTGCCCGAGTCGACGAAGCGCAAGATCGCGCTCATGTGCGACGTCGACCAGCAGGGCGTCGTCACCGCCAAGGACGCCCCGAGCATCTACGACATCCCGCGCGTGCTGCACAGCGAGGGCCTCGACGCGTACGTCGTGCAGCGCCTCGGCCTGCCGTTCCGCGACGTCGAGTGGAGCGGCTGGGAGGACCTGCTGCGCCGCGTGCACCAGCCCGCCCACCAGGTCGAGATCGCGCTCGTCGGCAAGTACATCGACCTGCCGGACGCCTACCTGTCGGTCACCGAGGCGCTCCGCGCCGGCGGCTTCCACCACGACGCCAAGGTGACGCTGCGCTGGGTCACGTCCGACGACTGCGCGACGCCCGAGGGCGCGCAGGAGGCGCTCGGCGGCGTCGACGCCGTGCTCGTGCCCGGCGGGTTCGGGGTCCGAGGCATCGAGGGCAAGCTCGGCGCGCTGCGCTGGGCGCGCGAGCAGAAGGTCCCGACGCTCGGCCTCTGCCTCGGCCTGCAGTGCATGGTCATCGAGTACGCGCGGAACGTCGTCGGGCTCGACGAGGCGTCGTCCACGGAGTTCGAGCCGGACTCGCCGCACCCCGTGATCGCGACGATGGAGGAGCAGCTCGCGATCGTCGGCGGGCAGGGGGACCTGGGCGGCACCATGCGCCTCGGCGCGTACGACGCGACCCTCGTCGCCGGGTCGGTCGTCGCGGAGGCGTACGGCAGCGAGCACGTCTCGGAGCGGCACCGGCACCGGTACGAGGTGAACAACGCCTACCGCGACAAGCTCGAGGAGGCGGGCCTCGTCATCTCGGGCGTGTCGCCCGACACCTCGCTCGTCGAGTTCGTCGAGCTGCCGCGCGAGACGCACCCGTACTACGTCGCGACGCAGGCGCACCCGGAGTTCAAGTCACGCCCGACGCGCTCGCACCCGCTGTTCGCCGGCCTCGTCGGTGCGGCGCTCGCGGCGCGGGCCGGCGCGTGAGCGCGCCCGACCCGGCGCAGCTCGTCGACGTCGCGCAGGAGCGGGACGTCGTCGCGCGCGAGACCGTCTTCGCCGGGCGCATCTGGGACGTCCTGCGGGACACCGTCGAGCTCGGTGACGGCCCCGCGGTGCGGGAGTACGTCGCGCACCCCGGCGCCGTCGCGGTCCTCGCCGTGGACGACGACGACCGGGTGCTCCTGCAGTCGCAGTACCGGCACCCCGTGCGGCACGTGCTGTGGGAGCCGCCGGCCGGGCTGCTCGACGTCCCCGGCGAGGAGCGCGTCGTCGCGGCGGCGCGCGAGCTCGCCGAGGAGGCCGACCTCGAGGCGGGCCGCTGGTGGCGCCTCGCGGAGTACTTCAGCAGCCCGGGCGGCAACGACGAGCGGATCACGATCTTCCTCGCCCGGGACCTGCGTCCGGTGCCGGACGAGCGCCGCTACGCGCGCGCCGAGGAGGAGGCCGACATCGTGCCGGTGTGGGTGCCGCTCGACGACGCGGTCACCGCCGTGCTCGAGGGGCGGCTGCGCTGCCCGACGACGGTCACGGGGGTGCTCGCCGCGGCGGCCGCGCGCGCGGCCGGCTGGTCGACGCTCACCGAGGTCCGTGCCGCGGGCTGACGCGTGCTCCACGGCTGACGCCGGCACGACGTCACGACGGCCGCTCCCCGCGTCGGGGAGCGGCCGTCGTCGTGCGTGCGGCGGGGCGGTGCGGCCGCGCCCGTCGTGCGGCGTGGGTGCGGCCGCGCGGTGGGACGCCCGTCAGGCGGGCGTCGCGACCTCTGCCGGCACCTCACCGCGCACGCGGAGCGTGCCGAGGAACCGGGCGAGGGCCGCGGTCAGCACGGCGGCGCCGAGCATGTGCAGGTTGACCAGCGCGACCGGCAGGCCGGTGAACAGCTGGACGTACCCGATGCCGCCCTGCGCCAGGGTGACGACGAGCAGGACGAGCCCGGCGCGCCGCGCGCGGCCGAGACCGGCGGGGGAGGCGGTGCCCGGCGCCAGGGGCGCCGTGCCGCGGGCCGGCTGCGTGCCGCCGTCGGCCGTCGCGTACGTCGGGCCGGCGGCCCCCCGGCCGGCCCGGGCCAGCCGCACCAGCACCACGGCGAGCACCGCGACGAACACCCAGACGGACAGCGCGTGCACGCGCGCGGTGGTGTAGGGGTCGACGGCGAACCGGTACCCGACCTCCTCGTCGCCGGAGTGCGGCCCCGCGCCCGTGACGACGACGCCCAGCACGAGGACGACCGCGCCGACGGCGCCCAGCACCGTCGCGAGCGTCCGCGTCGTGCGGTCCGCGACGCGGACCGGAGCGCCGTCGCCCTCGCGCGTGCGCACGAGCAGCCACGCGGACGCGGCGACGAGCGCCATCGAGATGAGGAAGTGCGACCCGACGACCGCGGGGTGCAGGTGCACGAGCACCGTGATGCCGCCGATCACGGCCTGAACCGCCACGCCCACGATCGGCACCCACGCCCAGGCGCGGTACGCCCGCGAGCGGCTGCGGTCGAGCCCGGCGAGCAGCGCGACGAGCGCCGCGACGACGACGAGCACGCCGGTCAGGGTGCGGTTGCCGAACTCCACGGCCGTGTGGATGGACATGGCCTCGTGGAACACGGGCGCGAACTGCCCGGGCTCGCACTCCGGCCACGTCGAGCAGCCGAGGCCGGAGCCCGTGAGCCGCACGGCGCCGCCGGTCACGACGATGACCACCTGGGCGACGAGGTTCGCGACCACGGCGGGGACCGTCCAGCGCGGGCGCAGGCGCGCGAGCGCGGACGGCGGCGGCGCGACGGGCGGCGTGGCGGAGGAGGGCGTGGCGGAGGTCGTGCTCACGCGTCCAGGGTAGGCGTCGCGGTGCGCGTCACCGGCACGGGGAGGCAGGCGTCACACCCGGCGGCCGCCGCCCCGTGCGCGTCCGCCGGCGGCCGTCACCGCGCGGGCGCGGGCGGGGCGCACCGGACGGCGGTCAGTGCCAGCGGAACACGCGCGCGGCCAGCGCGCCGAGGACGACGGTCCACGCCGCGAGCACCAGCGCGGGCACGAGCGGCAGCGTGCCGTCCACGAGCGTCCCCCGCAGGACGTCGCCGAGCGCGCCCGACGGCAGCCAGACCGCGACGGCGGCGACCGGTGCGGGCAGGTCGGCCGCCGGCACGACGACCCCGCCGCCGAGGGCCAGCACGAGCAGGAGCAGGTTCGCGAGCGCGAGCACGGCCTCGGCCCGCAGCGTCCCCGCGACGACGAGCGCGAGCGCCGTGAACGCCCCGGTGCCGAGCACCAGCCCGACGAGCGCGAGCGCGACGCCCCCGGGGTCCGGCCGCCAGCCGAGCAGGGCCGCCACGGCTCCGATGAGCACGACCTGCACGAGCTCGACCGCGAGGACGCCCAGCACCTTGCCGGCGAGCAGGCCGCCGCGCCCGAGCGGCGTCGTGGCCATGAGCCGCAGCACGCCGTTGCGGCGGTCGAACGCCGTCGCGATGGCCTGCGACGTGAAGGACGCCGTCATCACGGCGAGCGCGAGCAGCCCGGGGGTGAGGAAGTCGACGCGCGACGCACCGGCCGTGTCGATCTCGACGAACGTGCCCTGCACGAGGCCGACCAGGGCCAGCACCGGGATGACGACGGTCACGAGCAGCTGCTCGCCGTTGCGCAGGATCGTCCGGGTCTCGAGCCCGGCCTGCGCGAGCACGCGACGCGCGGGGGGCGCGGCGAGGCCGCCGACCTCGGGCGCGGGCGCGGCCGTGGGGTCGGTCATCGCAGGGTCCGTCCCGTCAGGTCGAGGAAGACGTCCTCGAGCGTGCGGCGCCCGAGGTCGAGGCGCGTGGCGAGGACGTCGTGCGCCGCCAGCCACGCCGTGACGTCGGCGAGCGTCCGCGGCCCGACGGCGCCGGTCACGGCGAGGGACGTCGCCGACCGCTGCTCCACCGCGAGGGCGTCGCCGAGCGCCCGGCGCAGGTCCGCGGCGTCGACGGGGCGCTCGGTCCGCACGACGAGCGTCGTCCGCGGGTCGTCCTGCGCGCCGGGCGCCGCGCCGTCCGCGCGGGCGCCGGCCAGCAGGTCCGCGACCGTGCCCTCGGCGAGCACGCGGCCGTGGTCGACGACGACGACGTGGTCCGCGAGGTCCTCCGCCTCCTCCATGAGGTGCGTCGTGAGGATCACCGCCACGCCCTCGTCGCGGAGCTCGCGCACGAGCTCCCACACCGCGAGCCGCGCCTGCGGGTCCATCCCGGCGCTCGGCTCGTCGAGGAACACGACCCGCGGGCGCCCCACGACGGCGACCGCGAGGGCCAGGCGCTGCCGCTGGCCGCCGGACAGGCGGCGCACCGTCGTCCGGGCGAACGCGCCGAGGCCGAGCCGCTCGGCGAGCACGTCGGTGCTCGCCGGGTGCGCGTACATGCGCGCCACGTGGTCGAGGACCTCGCGCGCGCGCACGCCCGACGGCAGGCCGCCGTCCTGCAGCATCACGCCGACGCGGGGCCGCAGCGCGGCGCCGTCCGCGACGGGGTCGAGGCCGAGCACGCGCACGCGGCCCGCGTCGGGGGAGCGCAGCCCCTCGCAGCACTCGACCGTCGTGGTCTTGCCCGCGCCGTTGGGCCCGAGGACGGCGGTGACGCGCCCGGCCTCGGCGGTCAGGTCGAGGCCGTCGACCACGGTGCGGCCGTCGTAGCTCTTGACGAGCCCGCGGACCTCGACGGCGGGGGAGTGCGGCACGGTGGGCGAGTCTAGGTCGTCGGGCGGCCCCGGGACGGCGGGGTGTGCGCCCCGGCTTCGCCGGGCGCACACCGGTGTCGTCCGGCGCCCTCGCACGGGTCCGGGATGTCCCCAGATGGACGATGCGCGCGGGGCGACTTCCGTGCCCTCTAGGGTGACGCGGCGGCGTCCGCGGGCGCCGTCCCCCCAGCCGACGACGACGGGAGAGCCCGTGCCCACGTACCGCATCGACCCCGACTCGCTGCGGGAGGTGCCCGGCGACGTGACGGCCGTCTGGGCCCACGTCGAGGCGCTCGAGGCCCGGGGCGCGGACGCCGACGGCGAGCGGGTCGCGTGGCTGCGGATCCTCGGGGCGCTCGGGTCGGCCGAGACGCTCGCGTGGGCCGACGTCGTGCGGCACGGCGGTCCCGCGTCGCCCGCCGCGCTGCCCGGTGCGGCGCAGGCGCTGCGGCCCGCGGCGTACCGGCCGATGCTGCGGCTCGCGCACGTGCTGCACTGGCAGCGTCGGCACGCCGACGCCGACGCGGTCGTCGACGCGGTCCGGCGCGCGGCGGTGGCGACGGCCGCGGACGCGGTGGCGCTCGGCGACGAGGCGGCGCGGCGCGACTGCGCGGCCGTGCTCGGGTTCGCCGACCAGCACCAGGGCAAGGTCCGGTACGACGAGGGCCGCTACGCGGAGGCGGCGGTCCTGTTCGGGGCGGCGCTCGAGCGCCGGCAGCGCGAGCAGGCACCGGCGGACCAGGTCGCGTCGAGCCGGCAGGCGCTCGAGGCCGCGCGTCGGCGGCAGGCGGGGACGGTGCGCAGCGGGGTGTGAGGCCGGTGTGAGGCACGGCTCACCAAGGGTGTCCTTGCTTGCAGGGATGGATTTCGGCAACAAGGATGTTGCCGATATCAGGAGCCTGCGTCCTCGACGTGGGCACGCCCCGCCCACGCGTCACCGACGCCCGGGCGCACCGGTCGAGACCCGCGGAGGTGAGCAGTGCGCAGCCTGCTGCCCGTCGCCGCTCCCGCGCCCGCCGCCGTGCCCACCGCGGCCCCGGTGCCCACCGCGGCCCCGGCGCCCGCCCACGCCGTCCTCGCGCCGGTCCCCGACGCCGCCGACCACGACGCGGGCACGCGCCGCCGCGTCCTGCAGATCGTCGCCACGGACGGACCGGTCAGCGCGGCCGACGTCGCCACGGCGCTCGACCTCGCCGCGGCCGGCGTCCGGCGCCACCTCGCCGCCCTCGAGCAGGCCGGCCAGGTCACCGTGCACGTCGGCCCCGGCGGTGCCCGCGGCCGCGGACGCCCCGCCCGTCGCTACGTCGTCACCGGCCACGGCCAGGGCACGCTGTCGCAGCGCTACGCCGAGATCGCCGCCGACGCGCTGCGGTTCCTGGCGGACGCCGCCGGGCCCGAGGCCGTCGAGCGCTTCGCCGAGCAGCGGGTCCGCGAGCTCGAGACGCGCCACGCCGAGGCGGTCGCGGCCGCGGGCGACGACGTCACGGCACGCACGCACGCCCTCGCCGACGCCCTCGCGCGCGACGGCTACGCGGCGTCCGCCCGGCCGGTGCCCGGCACCGGTGCGCTGCAGCTCTGCCAGGGCCACTGCCCCGTGCAGGAGGTGGCCGCCGAGTTCCCCCAGCTGTGCGAGGCCGAGACCCGCGCGTTCGGCCGGCTGCTGGGCGTGCACGTCCAGCGGCTGTCCACCCTGACCTCCGGCGGGCACGTGTGCACCACGAGCGTCCCGACCCGCAGACCCCCGAGCGGCGGCCCGTGACCCCGGCCGCCGCACCCGCCCCGAACCCCACCCTTGACCCCGCACGTGCACTCGACGGAAGGACCGACACCATGAGCGCACCCACGGACGAGACGGCCACCCGGCCGGCGGCCACCGAGCCGCTGAGCCAGGACGAGGCCATCGCCTCCCTCGGCAACTACACCTACGGCTGGCACGACCCGGACGTCGCGGGCGCGAGCGCGCGCCGCGGCCTCTCCGAAGAGGTCGTGCGCGACATCTCGCGGCTCAAGAACGAGCCCGAGTGGATGCTGAGGACGCGCCTGAAGGCGCTGCGCATGTTCGACAAGAAGCCGATGCCCTGGTGGGGCGCGGACCTGTCGGGCATCGACTTCGACAACATCAAGTACTTCGTGCGGTCCACGGAGAAGCAGGCCACCAGCTGGGAGGACCTGCCCGAGGACATCAAGAACACGTACGACCGGCTCGGCATCCCGGAGGCGGAGAAGCAGCGCCTCGTCGCGGGCGTCGCCGCGCAGTACGAGTCCGAGGTCGTGTACCACCAGATCCAGGAGTCGCTCGAGGAGCAGGGCGTCATCTTCCTCGACACCGACACGGGCCTGCGCGAGCACCCGGAGATCTTCGAGCAGTACTTCGGCTCGGTGATCCCCCCGGGCGACAACAAGTTCGCGTCGCTCAACACCGCCACGTGGTCGGGCGGCTCGTTCGTCTACGTGCCGCCGGGCGTGCACGTCGAGATCCCGCTGCAGGCCTACTTCCGCATCAACACGGAGAACATGGGCCAGTTCGAGCGGACGCTGATCATCGCGGACGAGGGCTCGTACGTGCACTACGTCGAGGGCTGCACGGCCCCGATCTACCAGTCCGACTCGCTGCACTCGGCCGTCGTCGAGATCGTCGTGAAGAAGAACGCCCGCGTGCGCTACACGACGATCCAGAACTGGTCGAACAACGTCTACAACCTCGTGACCAAGCGCGCCACGGTCGCCGAGGGCGGGACGATGGAGTGGGTCGACGGCAACATCGGCTCCAAGGTCACGATGAAGTACCCGGCCATCTACCTCATGGGCGAGCACGCGCGCGGCGAGACGCTGTCGATCGCGTTCGCCGGCGAGGGCCAGCACCAGGACGCCGGCTCGAAGATGGTCCACGCCGCGCCGCACACGTCGAGCTCGATCGTCTCGAAGTCGGTCGCGCGCGGCGGTGGCCGCACCTCGTACCGCGGGCTCGTGCAGATCCTCGAGGGCGCCTCGCACTCCGCGTCCAACGTGCTCTGCGACGCCCTGCTGGTCGACCAGATCTCGCGCTCGGACACCTACCCGTACGTCGACGTCCGCGAGGACGACGTGTCGATGGGTCACGAGGCGACGGTCTCGCGCGTCAGCGAGGACCAGCTGTTCTACCTGATGTCCCGGGGCATGGCGGAGACCGAGGCGATGGCCATGATCGTGCGCGGGTTCGTCGAGCCCATCGCGCGCGAGCTGCCCATGGAGTACGCGCTCGAGCTCAACCGCCTCATCGAGCTGCAGATGGAAGGATCCGTCGGCTGATGACGACCACCACCAACGAGGGCGCCACCGGCCTCTCGACCGACCACTCGCGCGCCGTCGCGGACGGTGCCCACACCCACGGCGTCGGCACCGTGCCGGAGTCGTCCCGCGCCGCGCGCAGGACGAGCTTCGACGTCGCGGACTTCCCGGTCCCCACTGGCCGCGAGGAGGAGTGGCGGTTCGCGCCCGTCGACCGGATCGCGCCGCTGTTCGGCGCCGCGACCGACGGCGTCCTGTCCGGCCACGGCGTCCTCACGACCGTCGTCGAGTCGCCCGAGGCGCGGGTCGAGATCGTCGACCGCGACGACGCGCGCCTGGGCCGGGCCGGCAGGCCCGGCGACCGGGCCGCGGCGGCCGCGTGGGCGTCGTTCGAGCGCGCGACCGTCCTCACGCTGCCGCGCGAGTCGGTGTCGACCAAGGTGACGTCGATCGTCGTCGAGGGCGCCGCGACGGGCGAGGTCGCCGAGGAGCCGACGGCCACGCACCTGCTGGTGCACGCCGAGCCGCTCTCGCAGGGCGTCGTCGTCGTCGACCACGTCGGGCACGCGAACCTCACCGAGACGGTCGAGATCGTCGCGGAGGACGGCGCGCACCTCACGGTCGTGTCGGTGCAGGACTGGTCCGAGGGCACGGTCCACACCTCGAGCCACCGCCTGCGGATCGGCCGCGACGCGTCGGTCAAGCACATCGTCGTCACGCTCGGCGGCGACGTCGTGCGCGTCACGCCGGACGCCGAGTTCGTCGGCGAGGGCGCGTCGGTCACGATGCTCGGTGCGTACTTCGCGGACGCCGACCAGCACCAGGAGCACCGCCTGTTCGTCGACCACGCGGTGCCCAGCTGCGTGTCGCGCGTGACGTACAAGGGCGCGCTGCAGGGCGCCGGCGCGCACACCGTGTGGGTGGGCGACGTGCTCATCCGCGCGGCCGCCGAGGGCACGGACACCTACGAGCTCAACCGCAACCTCGTCCTCACAGACGGCGCGCGCGCGGACTCGGTGCCGAACCTCGAGATCGAGACGGGCGTCATCGAGGGCGCCGGCCACGCGAGCGCGACCGGCCGGTTCGACGACGAGCAGCTGTTCTACCTGCGCGCCCGGGGCATCCCCGAGGCGGACGCGCGTCGCCTCGTCGTGCGCGGCTTCTTCGCCGAGCTCATCCACGAGATCGGCGTGCCGGAGGTCGAGGAGCGCCTCATCGCGTCGATCGAGGCCGAGCTCGAGAAGTCGATGAGCGAGATCCTCGGCACGCCGCGGGTCGAGGAGTCCGAGGCGGTCGCCCCCGCGGAGCGCGCATGAGCGCCCAGCTCGCCTGCTACACCGCCGACGTGCCCGTCGCCGGCACGCTGCGCGTCGAGCTCGAGGGCGAGGCGGGACCCGTCGAGGTCGCCGTCGTGCGCGACGAGTCCGGCGAGTGGCACGCCATCAGCGACGTGTGCTCGCACGGCGCCGTCTCCCTCTCCGAGGGCGAGGTCGAGGACTGCACGGTCGAGTGCTGGCTGCACGGGTCGCGCTTCGACCTGCGCAGCGGCAAGCCGCTGTCGCCGCCGGCCGTCCGCCCCGTCCCCGTCTACCCCGTGACCGTCGACGGCGAGCGAGTGCTCGTCGACGTCGACGCCCCGCTCTGAACCCCCGAGGAGTCCCTGCGATGTCCACCCTGGAGATCCGCGACCTGCACGTCAGCGTCGAGACGAAGGAGGGCGCCAAGCCCATCCTGCGCGGCGTCGACCTCACCGTGAACAGCGGCGAGACCCACGCGATCATGGGCCCGAACGGGTCCGGCAAGTCCACGCTGGCGTACTCGCTCGCCGGCCACCCGAAGTACCAGATCACCTCCGGCACCGTCCTGCTGGACGGCGAGGACGTGCTCGAGATGAGCGTCGACGAGCGTGCCCGCGCGGGCATGTTCCTCGCGATGCAGTACCCCGTCGAGGTGCCGGGCGTGTCGGTGTCGAACTTCCTGCGCACCGCCAAGACGGCGATCGACGGCGAGGCCCCGCCGCTGCGCACGTGGGTCAAGGACGTGCGCGGCGCCATGGACGCGCTGCGCATGGACGCCACGTTCGCCGAGCGCTCGGTCAACGAGGGCTTCTCGGGCGGCGAGAAGAAGCGCCACGAGATCCTCCAGATGGAGCTGCTCAAGCCGCGCATCGCAATCCTCGACGAGACCGACTCGGGCCTCGACGTCGACGCGCTGCGGATCGTGTCGGAGGGCGTCAACCGCGTCCGCGAGACGACCGACGTCGGCATGCTGCTGATCACGCACTACACGCGCATCCTGCGCTACATCAAGCCCGACTTCGTGCACGTCTTCGTCGACGGCCGGATCGCCGAGCAGGGCGGCCCGGAGCTCGCCGACCGCCTCGAGAACGAGGGCTACGACCGCTTCCTCACGTCCGCGCAGGCGTGAGCACCCGGTGCCGGGACGCGGTGCACACCGCGTCCCGGCGCCGCACGACCCGCACCAGCGGTGCGGTCCCGCGGCCGGTCGCCGGCCGCCCACGTCCCGCCGTCCGGGAGGACACCCCATGACCAGCACGCTCGAGCCGGTCGCCGCACCCGCCGGCCGGCTGTCCGCGGCGGAGCTCGCCGCGGTCCGCGCCGACTTCCCGCTGCTCGCGCGCACGCTCCGCGACGGGCGTCCGCTGGTGTACCTGGACTCCGGCGCGACGTCCCAGAAGCCCGACGTCGTCCTCGACGCGGAGCAGGACTTCTACCTGCAGCGCAACGCCGCCGTGCACCGCGGCGCCCACCAGCTCGCCGAGGAGGCCACCGAGGCGTTCGAGGATGCCCGCGCGCGCGTCGCCGGCTTCGTCGGGGCCACGCCCGGCGAGATCGTGTGGACGTCGAACGCGACGGCCGCCCTCAACCTCGTCGCCTACGCGATGTCGAACGCGACGCTCGGGCGCGGCGGCGAGGCGGCGCGGCGGTTCGCGCTCGGCCCCGGCGACGAGATCGTCGTCACCGAGCTCGAGCACCACGCGAACCTCGTCCCGTGGCAGGAGCTCGCGGCCCGCACCGGTGCGACGCTGCGCTGGATCGGTGTGACCGACGACGGGCGGCTGCGGCTCGAGGACCTCGACACGGTCGTGACCGAGCGCACACGCGTGCTGGCGTTCTCGCACGCGTCGAACGTGACGGGCGCCGTGACCCCGGTGGACCGGTTCGTCGCCCGGGCCCGCGAGGTCGGGGCGCTGACGGTGCTCGACGCGTGCCAGTCGGTGCCGCACCTCGGTGTCGACCTCGCCGCGCTGGGGGTGGACTTCGCCGCGTTCTCCGGGCACAAGATGTACGGGCCGACGGGCGTCGGCGCGCTGTACGGGCGGCGCGAGCTGCTCGAGGCGATGCCGCCCGTGACCACCGGCGGGTCGATGGTCGAGGTCGTGACGATGGAGCGGACGACGTACGCGCCGCCGCCCCAGCGGTTCGAGGCCGGCACGCAGATGGTGTCGCAGGCCGTCGCCCTCGGTGCCGCCGCGCAGTACCTGGGCGAGCTCGGCATGGACGCGGTGCACGCGCACGAGACCGAGATGGCAGGGCTGCTGCTCGACGCCGTCGCGTCCGTCCCCGGCGTGCGGGTGATCGGCCCGACGGACACGACCGACCGGCTCGCCAACGTCGCGTTCGTCGTCGACGGCGTGCACGCGCACGACGTCGGGCAGGTGCTCGACGACGCGGGCGTCGCCGTCCGCGTCGGCCACCACTGCGCGCAGCCGCTGCACCGGCGCTTCGGCGTCGCGGCCACGACCCGCGCGTCGGCGGGCGTCTACACGACCGCCGAGGACGTCGCCGCGTTCCGGGAAGCACTGGCGGGGGTCCGGGCGTTCTTCGGTGCGGAGGGAGCGTGATGAGCACCGGATCGATGGAGCAGCTGTACCAGCAGGTCATCCTGGACCACGCGAAGTACCCGCACGGGCGGGGCCTCGGCGACGCGGTCGAGGCCGCGGCCCGCACGGGGGAGTCGCACCAGGTGAACCCCACCTGCGGTGACGAGGTGACCCTGCAGGTCGACCTCGACGACACGGGCGTCGTGCGCGACGTGCGCTGGGAGGGGCAGGGCTGCAGCATCTCGCAGGCCTCCGTCTCCGTGCTGCACGACCTCGTCGTCGACCAGGACCTCACGGGCGTCGACGAGCTCGCCGCCACGTTCCGCGCGCTCATGCAGTCCAAGGGCGCCGGTCTGGACGACGAGCACGCCGAGGACCTCCTCGGCGACGCCACCGCCTTCACGGGCGTCGGGCGGTTCTCGGCACGCGTGAAGTGCGCGCTGCTGGGGTGGACCGCCCTGTCCGACGCCCTCATCACGTCCGGCGCACGCGCCCGGGAGGACGCATGACCACCGAAGAGACCACCACGCCGGCACCCGCCGCGGTCCCCGCGCCCGCTGCCGCCCCGGCCAACGTCGCCGACCTCGAGGAGGCCCTGCGCGACGTCATCGACCCCGAGCTCGGCATCAACGTCGTCGACCTCGGCCTCGTCTACGGCATCGCGCTCGAGGGCAGCACCGCCGTCATCGACATGACGCTCACGTCCGCGGCGTGCCCGCTGACCGACGTCATCGAGGACCAGTCGGCGCAGGCGCTGGACGGGCTCGTCGACGGCTTCCGCATCAACTGGGTGTGGATGCCGCCGTGGGGCCCCGAGAAGATCACCGACGACGGACGCGAGCAGATGCGGGCCCTCGGCTTCAACATCTGACGCACCGCCGTAGGAGCACGGCACGACGGCCCGGCCCCGTGAGGGACCGGGCCGTCGGCGCGTGCAGGGCCGTGCGAGGCCTCGCGTCAGAGCGTGGTGGCGGCGAACGTGTCGCACGCCTCGATCGAGCGCTGCTCGTAGCCCACGGTGAACCAGCGCTGGCGCTGCTCGCTGGAGCCGTGCGTCCACGTGTGGGGGTCGACGCCGCCGCCCGACTGCTGCTGGATGTGGTCGTCGCCGACGGCCGCCGCCGCGTCGAGGGCCTGCGCGAGCTCCTCCTCGGTGATGGGTTCGAGGAACGTCACGCCGCGGTCGGGATCGACGCGCGTCGCGGCGTCGCCGGCCCACATGCCGGCGTAGCAGTCGGCCTGCAGCTCGACGCGCACGGAGTCGGACTCGGCGCCGCCGCCGCTGCGGTCGGCGCGGTCGAAGACGCCGGTCAGGTTCTGGACGTGGTGGCCGTACTCGTGCGCGTAGACGTACATCTCGGCGAGCGGGCCGCCCTGCGCGCCGTACTGCGACTGCAGGAGCTGGAAGAAGCCGAGGTCGAGGTAGATCGTCTGGTCGGGCGGGCAGTAGAACGGGCCGGTCGACGCCGACGCCGCACCGCAGGCGGTCTGCGTGGCGCCCTCGAACACCTCGCCGGCCGGCTGCGCGAACGTCGCGCCGGTCGCCGGCAGCGTCGCGGACCAGAACGCGTCGAGCGACTGCACCGTCGCCGAGAACCGGCACGTCGGGTCGGTGTTCGCCTGCTCGACGGTGCACGCGCCGACGTCCTCGACCTGGCCCTGGCCGCCGCCGCCGCCGAGCAGCGGGGTCACGTCCTGGCCCGTGAACAGGAAGATCGCCAGCGCGATCACGCCGACCAGACCGCCGCCGCCGGCTGCAACGGCACGGCCGCCCGACCGTCGGCGGACGCGCCCGCCCTCGAAGTCGCCACCCTCGCTGAACGTCACGGCGTCACGGTAGACCGGGGTGCGCGCCGCCGCCCGGCGAGGGGTGCCGGTCCTCGTCGGACGTCCGGACGCTCAGTCGTCGCCGAGGCCGCGGGCCGCGAGGGCGTCGCCCGTCGTGCGTGCGTGGCCGACCATGCGGACGGCCGCGGGCACGACGAGCGCCCGCGGGTCGCGCTCGAGGCCGCGCGCCCGCGCGGCGTCGCGCGTCTCGGTGACGGTGTGCACCAGCAGGGGCACGCTGCGCAGGAACAGGCCGACCGCGAGCCCGACCGTCTCCGGTGGCAGGCCGACGTGCCGCAGCGGCCGGGCGGCGCGCGTGACGGCGGCGAGCAGGTCGTCGGCGCGCGTGGTGGCGGTGACGAGGGTGCCCGCCAGCACGAGCGTCAGCAGGTCCAGGGCCGCCTCGACGCCGCGCGCCGGGTCGCCGACCCACGCCTGGTAGGCGCCGAGCACGACCGCCGTGAGCACGACCGGCAGGAGGCCGCGCGTGGTGCGGTGCCACGGGACGCGCGCCAGCGCGGTGGCGCCGAGGACGACGGCGAGGCCCAGCACGGCCGCGGGTACGCCCCGCACGAGGACGACCGCGAGGCTCGTGACGGCCAGCGCGGCGAGCTTCGCCGGCACGGGCGCGCGGTGCAGCACGCTGCGGCCGGGGTGGTGCAGGCCGAGCGGACCCGCCCACGGTGCGCGCACCGGCCGCCGGGAGCGGACGTCGGCCCCGCGGCGTCTCACGCGCGCGCCCCGTGCGCCGGGGCGCGGCCCGCGTCGGTGCCCGTCGCGGGACCGGTCATGAGCGCGCGGTAGTGCGCCAGCGCGGCCTCGGGCGGGCCGTCGGCCACGACGGTGCCGCCGTCGACCACCAGCACCCGCTCGGCGCGCGCGGCGGCGTCGAGGTCGTGCGTCACGACGACCACCTGCTGCTCGAGCGACGCGAGCAGCGCGTCGACGCGCGTGCGCCAGCGCAGGTCGAGCAGCGTGGTCGGCTCGTCGCACACGAGGACCGCCGGTTCGGTGGCGAGGACGGCGGCGAGGGCGAGCAGCTGGCGCTGCCCGCCGGACAGGGAGTGCACCGGCACGTGGGCGCGCTCCGCGAGGCCGAACCGGGCGAGCACGTCGAGCGCCCGGGCGGTGCGCTCCGTCGCGTCCGGCACGGTGCGGCGCAGCGAGAGCGCGACGTCCTCCACGGGCGTCGGCATGACGATCTGGGCGTCGGGGTCGGTGAAGACGAACCCGACGCGCCGGCGCACGGCCGCGCCGTCGTGCGCGGTGTCGAGCCCGTCGACGCGCACGTGCCCGGCAGAGGGCAGGACGAGCCCGTTGAGCAGCCGTGCGAGCGTCGACTTGCCCGAGCCGTTGGCGCCGACGACGGCGACGCGCCGCTCCGTCAGCCGCAGCGACACCGGCCCGAGGAGCCGCACGACCCGGTCGCCGCCGCCGGCATCGGACGTCCAGGCCGTGACCTCGACGTCCTCGAGCTCGATCACGGGCGGGGTGCGCGGGCCCGCACGTCGCGACGCAGGTCGGGGTAGGCCCGCAGGACGGCCACGGTCACCGCGCCGGCGAGCACGTTCTTGACGACGTCACCGGGCCAGTAGACGACGTCGATGGCGAACGCGGCGGGCAGGTCGACGCCGAGGCGCCACATGAGCCCTGCGATACCGGCCGGGTGCACGGTGAGGAACGACGCACCGAGCCCGGCGGCGGCCAGCGCGGCCCAGCGCCACCGCACGGGCGCGCGCAGCGCCACCCGCGCCAGCAGGCCCGCCAGCGCCGCGGCGACGGGGAAGGACAGCAGATACCCGACCGACGGCTTGCCCAGCACGCCGAGCCCGCCGGTGAGCTCGGCGAAGACGGGCACGCCCGCGAGGCCGACGACCAGGTAGAGCGCCACCGCGAGGAAGCCGCGCAACGGGCCGAGCACGAGCCCGGCGAGGATCACGCCGAACGTCTGCAGCGTGATCGGCACCCCCGAGCCGGTGGGGATCGGCGGGACGAGCGCGCACGCCGCGACGAAGGCGGCGAAGGTGGCGACGAGCGCGACGTCGGTCGCCGGGCGGCGGCGGGTGCGGGGCGCGGGCAGCGCCGACGCCGGGGCGTCGCCGGCGTCCGCGGGCGCGGCCGGGCGGGTGGTCGTGTCGTCGAAAGCGCTGGACATGGGTCGCCTTCCGCGGGGAGTGTCGGGGTCGCGCGGCACCCCGGCGCGTGCGCCGGCCGCCGGCGCACCCCTGAGCCGCTCGTCACGCTAGCGGCTCGGTAGACTGTCGGGCGTTTGTGCCGGGCTCCAGAACCCTCCCGGCGTCGTCGGAGGAAACCACAGTGATCACCGCCTCGGCCGTCGAGCTCCGCGTGGGCGCACGCGTCCTGCTCGAACCCACGACCTTCCGCATCGCCGCCGGCGACCGGATCGGTCTCGTCGGCCGCAACGGCGCCGGCAAGACCACGCTGACCAAGACGCTCGCGGGGGAGACCCAGCCCACGGGCGGCACCATCTCGCTCGGCGGCGACGTCGGCTACCTTCCGCAGGACCCCGCCTCGGGCGACCTCGCGCAGCTGTCGATGGACCGTGTGCTCTCGGCGCGCGGCCTCGACGCCGTGCTCGCCGCGATGCGCGAGACGGAGGGCGCCATGGCGTCCGCCGACGACGCGACCCGCGACCGCGCGATGGAGCGGTACACGAAGCTCGAGGCGCGGTTCACCGCCGCCGGCGGGTACGCGGCCGAGTCGGAGGCCCACCGCATCACCGCGGCCCTCGGCCTGGACGACCGCGTGCTCGGGCAGCCGCTCGGCACGCTGTCCGGCGGTCAGCGCCGCCGCGTCGAGCTCGCGCGCATCCTGTTCTCCGGTGCGGAGACGCTGCTGCTCGACGAGCCGACGAACCACCTCGACGCCGACTCGATCGTCTGGCTGCGCGACTACCTCAAGGCGTACCCGGGCGGGTTCCTCGTCATCAGCCACGACGTCGAGCTGCTGCGGGCCACGGTCAACAAGGTCTACCACCTGGACGCGAACCGCTCGCAGCTCGACCAGTACAACCTCGGCTGGGACGCGTACCTGCTGCAGCGCGAGACGGACGAGAAGCGCCGCCGGCGCGAGCGCGCCAACGCCGAGAAGAAGGCCGCGGCGCTCATCGCCCAGGCCGACAAGATGCGCGCGAAGGCGACCAAGGCCGTCGCGGCGCAGAACATGGCCCGCCGTGCGGAGCGCATGCTCTCCGGGCTGGAGGCGGCGCGCGTGTCCGACAAGGTGGCGAAGCTGCGGTTCCCGGACCCCGCGCCGAGCGGGCGCACGCCCATCACCGCCGAGGGCCTGTCGAAGTCGTACGGCTCGCAGGAGGTCTTCACCGACGTCAGCCTCGCGATCGACCGGGGGAGCAAGGTCGTCGTGCTCGGCCTCAACGGGGCGGGCAAGACGACGCTGCTGCGCATGCTCGGCGGGCTGGAGCGCCCGGACACCGGCGAGGTGAAGCCGGGCCACGGCCTCAAGCTGGGCTACTACGCGCAGGAGCACGAGACGCTCGACCTCGACCGCACGGTCGTCGAGAACCTGCGCACGGCGGCCCCCGACCTCACCGACACCCAGGTGCGCTCGGTGCTCGGCTCGTTCCTGTTCTCCGGGGACGACGCCGACAAGCCGGCGCGCGTGCTGTCGGGCGGGGAGAAGACGCGGCTCGCGCTCGCGGCCCTCGTCGTCTCCAGCGCGAACGTCCTGCTGCTCGACGAGCCGACGAACAACCTCGACCCCGCGTCGCGCGAGGAGATCCTCGCGGCGCTGCGCGGCTACCAGGGTGCCGTCGTGCTCGTCAGCCACGACGAGGGCGCGGTCGCGGCGCTCGAGCCCGAGCGCGTGCTCCTGCTGCCCGACGGCGACGAGGACCTCTGGGGCCCGGACTACCTGGACCTCATCGCGCTGGCCTGACGGTTCCGCGCGGGACGGCTCAGGCCGGCCGCCCGGCGCGGCCGGCCAGCTGCGCGTCGATCTCCGCGTCCTCGTCGAGCTCGTCGCGGCCCGGTGCGCGTCGGCGGCGCGTCGGCACGGACGCGGCCGGGTCGGTGCCGGTCGGCGACGCGCCCGGTGCCGCACCGGGCGTCGCGGCGCCGTCCCGCCACTCGCGCCGCGCCGCGACCGAGAACGCGACGAGCCCGCCCAGCGCGAACACCCACCACTGGAACGCGTACGACAGGTGCGAGCCCGGGTCGGTGCTCGGCGCCGCGAGCGGACCGAGCGCCTCCGCGGCCGCCGGCAGCTCCTCGACGAGCGCGCCGTACGCCGCGTACGGGACGGCGTCGGCGGGCACGGCGTCGCCGCCGGCCGCGAGGACCTGCTCCGGCGCGATCGCCTGCACCTGACCGGCGGGGGCGTCGCGGTCGCTGGTCGCCTCGCCCGGCCGCAGGCGGACGGTCACGCGCACGTCACCGGCGGGCGGCGCGGGCACGTCGACGCCCACCGAGCCGTCGTCGCCCGTGGGCACCCAGCCGCGGTCGACCACCAGGACGCGCCCCGCGTCGACCGGCGCGCCGAAGCCGTCGGGCGCCGCGTCCGTGACGAGCAGGGGCACGAGGGCGTGGTACGCGGGCGTGCCGTTGACGGGGCGGTTGCGCAGCAGGACCGTCGCGTCGGTCAGGTACCGGCCCGACACCGTCACCGCGCGCCACGTGTCGTCGGCCGGCAGCGGGGCGTCCGGCGCGGCCACGACGTCGGCCAGGTCGACCGGCGCGGCGGCGTAGTTCGCCTCGACGACCGCGATCGCCTCCGCACGGTGCACGTGCCGGTACCACTGCCACCGCCCCAGCAGCGTGCAGACCACCGCGACCGCGACGGCCAGCGCGAGGAGGCCGAGGGCGCGTCGGCGCGCGTCGGCGCGGGCGTCCGACGGCTCCCCGGGCAGCCGGCCCGGACGGACGGGACCGACGTCGGCGAGGCCGGGGTCGACCGAGGTGCGCGCGGGCGCCCCGCTCACGGGGCCGCCCGCTCGAGGTCGGCGACGGGGACGACGTCCTGGAGGAACCCGCGCACCTCGAGGTACTGCCGGAGGTGCTCCCGGTGCTCGTCGCACGCGAGCCACACCTTGCGCCGCTCGGCCGTGTGCAGCCGCGGGTTGTTCCACAGGACGCCCCACGTCGCGTCGGCGCGGCACCCGCGCGCGCTGCAGACCAGCTCGTCGACGGCGTCGGGCACGGGCGCGGTCATCACGACCCGCCCAGCTCGCCGCCGCCCCGCGGTGCGGCACCCAGCTCGCGCGGCGTCATGTACACGTCGCCCTCGACGCGCCGCTCCCGGCCGGCGTTCGCCAGCAGCACGGCCACGTAGGGCAGGACGACCGCGGCCGCCACCAGCGTGATCGACACGGCGAACGGCACGTGCGCCCACAGCAGCCCCGCCGCGAGGAAGCACACCACCCGGATGCCCATCTGCCACAGGTAGCGGCGCTGCCGGCGGGCGAGGTCGTCCGCCAGCGGCTCGGGCGCGGAGGTGATGCGGTGCACCTCCTCCGGGGAGAGGTCGCGACGGCGTCGGTTGCTCACACCCCATGGTAGGCGCCGCACGTCGTTGTGGGTCTTCCACAACGTGTGAGGGGCAACTCGTGCGCGCCCGCACCCCGTGCGCGGCGCAGCGCGTCGGCTAGCGTCGTGACCCGTGCCTGCGACGACACCCGAGCCCACGCCCACCCCCGGTCCCGCCGCGCCGGTCCGCGCCCCGCGCAGCGTCCTGGTGACCGGCGCCAACCGCGGCATCGGCCGGGCCATCGCCGAGCGGTTCCTCGCCGACGGCGACGCGGTCGCGACGATCGTCCGGTCGGGCGGCGCGCCCGACGGCGTCCTCGAGGTGCGCGCGGACGTGCGGGACACGGCCGCGGTGGACGCCGCGTTCACCGAGATCGAGGCGGCGCAGGGGCCCGTCGAGGTCGTCGTCGCGAACGCCGGCGTCACGCGCGACCAGCTGCTGATGCGCATGACGGACGAGGAGTTCACGGACGTCCTCGACGTCAACCTGACCGGCTCGTTCCGCGTGGTCCGGCGGGCCAGCAAGGGCATGATCCGGCTGCGCCGCGGCCGCATCGTGCTCATCTCGTCCGTCGTCGGCCTGTACGGCTCGCCCGGCCAGGTCAACTACGCGGCGTCGAAGTCGGCGCTCGTCGGCATGGCGCGGTCCATCACGCGCGAGCTCGGCGGCCGCAACATCACCGCGAACGTCGTCGCGCCCGGCTTCATCGACACCGACATGACGAGGGCGCTCCCGCAGGACCGCCAGGACGCGTACCTCGCGTCGATCCCCGCCGGCCGGTTCGGCCAGGCCGAGGAGGTCGCGCGCGTCGTCGAGTTCCTCGCGTCCGACGCGGCCGCGTACGTCTCGGGCGCGGTCGTGCCCGTCGACGGCGGCCTCGGCATGGGCCACTGACGCACCCCGACACCGCGCCGGCCCCGCGGCCGGCACCCCGATCTCCCCGCACGGAAGGCATCCCCCATGGCACTGCTCGAGGGCAAGACGCTCCTGGTCACCGGCGTCCTCACGGACGGCTCGATCGCGTTCCACGTCGCGCGGCTCGCGCAGGAGCAGGGCGCGCAGGTCGTCCTGTCGTCGTTCGGCCGCCAGATGCGCCTGACGCAGGCGATCGCGCGCCGGCTGCCGCAGCCGGCGCCCGTGGTGGAGCTCGACGTCACGTCGGCCGACGACCTCGCCGCGCTCGCGGACCGGGTGCGCGAGCACGCCGAACACCTCGACGGCGTGGTGCACTCGATCGGCTTCGCGCCGCAGTCCGTGATGGGCGGCAACTTCCTCGCCGGGGAGTGGGACGACGTCGCGACCGCCGTGCAGATCAGCGCGTACTCGCTGAAGTCGCTCGCCGTGGCGGCGCTGCCGCTCATGGGTCCGGGCGGCTCCGTCGTGGGCCTCACCTTCGATGCCCGCTACGCGTGGCCGGTCTACGACTGGATGGGTGTCGCCAAGGCGGCGTTCGAGTCGACCGCCCGGTACCTGGCGCGCGACCTCGGGCCGCAGGGCATCCGTGTCAACCTCGTCTCGGCCGGCCCGATCCGCACGACCGCCGCGAAGTCGATCCCCGGCTTCGAGTCGATGGAGGGCGGCTGGCCCGACCGTGCGCCCCTCGGGTGGGACGTGACGAACCCGGAGCCGACCGCACGCGCGGTCGCCGCCCTGCTGTCGGACTGGTTCCCGGCGACGACGGGCGAGATCGTCCACGTCGACGGCGGCGTCCACGCGATGGGCCTCTGACGGCGACGCACCCGTGACCGCCGACGTCGCGCACGTCACGCACGACCCGCGCGGACAGCGTGCCGCGCGGGTCGTCCGCGGTGGGACGCTGGTCCCGTGACACCCCACCGACTCGTGCTCCTGCGGCACGCGAAGGCCGAGCCCGCCGGCGTGCTGCCCGACCACGAGCGCCCCCTCGCGCTCGCCGGCCGGCGCCAGGCGTCCGCCGCCGGTGC
>NZ_JBFTEP010000033.1:0-30318 GCF_047229365.1 Cellulomonas pasadenensis
GCGACCGGGCCCGTCCGCCCGCCGCCGTCGGTGTCGTCGCCGTCGCCGGCGCCGCCGCCGCGCCCGTCGGCACCCGGGTCCCCGAGCCCGTCCTCCCCGGCCGGTCCCGTCCCCCCGTCCGCGTCGAGGATCTCCGCGAGCGCGCGGTCGAGGTCGGCGCTGCCCTCCACCTCGGCCCGCCGGCGGGCGTCGTACCCCGCGGGGTCGTCGAGGTCCTCGGACGTCGGCACGAGGTCGGGGTGCGCCCACACGGCGTCGCGGCCGTCGACGCCGCGGGTGGCGGCGAGGTGCGCCCACACGGCGGCGGCGTCACGCAGGCGGCGCGGGCGCAGCTCGAGGCCCACGAGGCTGGCGAACGTCTGCTCGGCGGGGCCGCCGGCGGCGCGGCGCCGGCGCACCATCTCGCGCAGCGCGACGGCGTGCGGCAGGTGCGGGGCCGCGGCGGCGGTGGCGACCTCGTCGACCCAGCCCTCGACGAGGGCGAGCGCCGTCTCGAGACGCGCGAGCGCGGCCTCCTGCGCGGGCGTCGTGCGCGGCGAGAACACCCCGCCGGACAGCGCCTCCTGCAGGGCCGACTGGTCGGTCGGGTCGATGGACCGGACCGCCTCCTCGAGCTGGTCGACGTCGATCTCGATGCCGCGCGCGTACGCGGCGACCGCGTCGAGCAGGTGCGCGCGGAGCCACGGCACGTGCGCGAAGAGCCGGTTCGCGGCCGCCTCGCGCAGCGCGAGGTAGAGGCGGACCTCCTCGAGCGGCGTGTCGAGCCCGTCGGCGAACGCGTCGACGTTGGTGGGGACGAGCGCCGGCGCCGGCCGGTCGAGCAGCGGCAGGCCGATGTCGGCGGTGCCGAACACCTCGCGGGCCAGCGTCCCCGCGGCCTGACCGACCTGGAGGCCGAAGACGGCGGAGCCGAGGCCGCGGAGCAGCTGCGCGGGGTCGCCGAACGGCAGGCCGCCCGGGAACCCGCCGGGCAGCCCGAGCGCCGTGCCGGGCTCCTCGCCGAGCGCGGGACGCAGCGCGTCGGCGAGCGCCGCCGAGAGCGACACGGCGACCGGCTCGGTGAGCGTGCGCCACGTGGGCAGGGTCGCCTCGACCCACTCGGCGCGGCTCCAGGCGCGCGCCGGGCCCGGGGACGGCGGCAGGTCGGTCGCCGCGTCGAGCCACAGCTCGGCGACGGAGAGGGCGTCGACGACCTCGCGCGCGCGGCCGGGCGACAGGGAGGGGTCACCGCCCTGGGCGGCCTGCTGGCGGGCCAGGTCGTGGGCCATCTGCCAGTTGACGGGCTCGTCGCCGGACGTCGCGAGCATGCGCTGCACCTGCGCCATCGCCTGCTGCAGGGCGACGGGGTCGGCGGGCAGGCCCGAGGCCGCAGCCATCGCCGACGGGTCGACGCCCATGGCCCGCATCTGCGTGATCGCGTCGTCGGCGGCGGGGCCGAGCATCGCGCGCAGCACCTGCTCCCACTGCTCCGGGTCCGGCTGCTGCGGACCGCCGGGGGCGGGGACGTCGGGTCTCATGCGGGCCTCCTGGCTCGGGGGTGACCACCGTAACCACGCCGCGCGCCGCCCCGGCAGGTGCGCCCCGACGGTTCGCTGAGGGCGGAGGCGGCGGCCTCGTGCGGGACGACGCGCGTGCGTGCGCGATGATCTGTCCGTGCTCGACGACCAGCCGGCCCCGCACGGGCCCCAGGGCGACAACCCGACCGACGTGCCGCTCGCGGAGCGGCCGCGCGCGACGCCCCGTGCGCTCGTCCTCGCGCTCGGCATGCTCGTGACGTCCGCGCTCGCGGGGGTGCTCGTCGTGCTGCCGGCGCCGTACGCGGTGACGAGCCCCGGCCCGACGCGCGACGTGCTGGGCGAGGCGGACGGCACCCCGCTCATCCAGGTGGAGGGCGCGGAGACGTTCCCGTCGAGCGGCGAGCTGCGGCTCACCACCATCTCGGGGACCGGCGGGCCCGGGTACCCGTCGTACGTGTCGACGGTGCTGCGCGGCTGGCTTTCCGGGGCGTCGGTCGTCCGGCCGGTCGAGGAGGTCTTCCCGCAGGACGCCACGCAGGAGGAGATCGACGAGTCGAACACCGAGCTCATGGTGACGTCGCAGGAGACCGCCACCGTCGCGGCCCTCACCGAGCTGGGCTACGAGGTGCCGGCGACGCTCGTCGTGGCGGGGACGGTCGCGGGCACCGACGCGGAGGGCAAGCTCGAGGAGGGCGACGTCCTCACGGCGCTCGACGGCGAGGCGCTCCCGGACTACCAGACGCTGATCCGCCGCCTCGAGGACGTGGCACCCGGCGCCGTCGTGACGCTCTCGGTGACGCGGCACGCGCAGCCGGTCGACGTGCAGGTCACGACGGGGGAGCGGGAGGAGGGCGGCGCGCAGATCGGCGTGTTCGTCAACCCGTCCTTCGACCTGCCGGTCGACGTCACCATCAGCATCGACGGCATCGGCGGGCCGAGCGCCGGCACGATGTTCGCGCTCGGGATCGTCGACCTGCTCACCCCGGAGGACGAGGCCGACGGCGAGGTCATCGCGGGCACGGGCACGATCGACGTGACGGGTGCCGTCGGCTCGATCGGCGGCATCCGGCAGAAGCTCGTCGGGGCGCAGCGGGACGGCGCGGCGTGGTTCCTCGCGCCGGCGGGGAACTGCGGCGAGGTCGTCGACCACGTGCCCGACGGCCTGCGCGTCGTGCGGGTCGCCACGCTGCACGAGGCGCGCGAGGCGATGACGGCGATCGGCGCCGGCACGGCCGACGACCTGCCGACCTGCACCGCGGGCTGACCGGCCGGCGACGGCGCGACGGGCCGGCCGCGCCGTCGGGCCGGGTCAGTCGAGCGTCGCGCGCACGGCCTCCACGAGGCCCGGCACCAGGTCCGGCCCCTGGCCGACCGCGTCGTCGCTGTCGTGCGCGCGTGTGCGCAGCGCGCACCACGCCGGCCCCCCGCGCAGGGCGCCGACGGCCATCCGGACGTCCTGGCGGGCGGGGTGGGCGAGCAGGGCGGCGAGCGCCGCCTCGGGGTCCTCGGGCAGGTCGGCCTCGGCGCCCGGCGGCAGCACCACGCGCTCGACGGTCACGGCGGCGCCGTCGACGGCGGCGGGCCACGACAGCCCCGCGAGGAGCTGCTCGAGGTCGGCGGCGGCCGGCAGGCCCTCCTGCTCGACGGACGTCAGGTGCCAGTCGTCGGCCTGCGCGGACGCCAGCACGGCCGGGTCGAGCTGCGCGGCGAGGCCCGGCTCGGAGGCGAGCGCGGCCTGCGTGCGCACGAGCGCGAAGACGCGGACCGGTGCGTCCCAGCCGGCGGCGGCGACGTGGTGCTCGATCTCGCGCACGGCGTCGGCGAGCGCACGCGCGGCGCGGGCGTCGGGGTCGGCGGCGGACGGGTCCGGGGTCGGCGTGGTGCTCACGCGGGCCATCGTCGCACCTGTGTGGGAACCTGTGAGCCCTCCGGCGCGTTCGCCAGGCGACGGGTCCTGCCCGTCGGTGCACGCCCGTCTGTGCACGCCCGTTCGTGCACGCGGTCCGTGCACGCGGTGCGCACGCCGGTCCGAGGAACCCCCGAGAAACGACGAGGAACGCCACGCCGTGACCTTCGCCTCCCCGCCCCGCCCACGACCGGACGGGCCACGCCGCCGCCGCGGCCCGCTGGTCCCGACGCTGATCACGCTCGCCGCCCTCGTGGTGGTCGTCCTCGTCCTCGCCCAGGTGTGGACCGAGGTGCTGTGGTTCTCCCAGCTCGGCTTCACCGAGGTCATCCGGACCGAGTGGCTGACCCGCGCGGTGCTGTTCGTGCTCGGCTTCGCCGTGATGGCCGCCGCCGTCGGGTTCTCGCTGAGCTACGCGTACCGCTCGCGGCCCGTCTACGCGCCGTCGACGCCGGAGCAGGCCAGCCTCGACCAGTACCGCGAGGCCATCGAGCCGCTGCGCCGCCTCGTGCTCGTCGTCGGCCCGGTCGTGCTCGGCCTGTTCGCCGGCGGTGCCGCGTCCCAGCAGTGGACGACCGTGCAGCTGTGGATGAACGGCGGCACGGTCGGCGAGACCGACCCGCAGTGGGGCATGGACATCGGGTTCTACCTGTTCACGCTGCCCGGCCTGCGGTTCGTCGTGTCGTTCCTCATGGCCGTGGTCGTGCTCTCGATCATCGCGGCCGTCGCGACGCACTACCTGTACGGCGGCCTGCGCATCGGCGGCCAGGGCGGCTCGCGCACCACGCGCGCGGCACGCGTGCACCTGTCGGTGCTCGGCGCGCTGGTCCTCCTGCTCATCGCGGCGAACTACTGGCTCGACCGGTACTCGATCCTCACCAAGCAGCAGACCGGCAGCCAGCGCTGGCAGGGCGCCGGCTTCACCGACGTCAACGCGGTCATCCCGTCGAAGGCGATCCTCGCGGTCGCCGCCGTCGTCGTGGCGGGCGCGTTCATCGCCACCGCCTTCACCAGCAACTGGCGGCTGCCGGCGATCGGCGTCGGCCTCATGGTCGTCGCGGCCGTCGTCGTCGGCGGCGTGTACCCCGCGGTCGTGCAGCGCTTCCAGGTGCAGCCGAACCAGCAGGACGCGGAGAGCGAGTACATCCAGCGCAACATCGACGCGACGCTCGCCGCCTACGGGCTCGAGGACGTGCAGACGAGCGAGTACGACGCGACGGTCACCGCGGAGCCGGGCGCCCTGCGTGAGAACGCGGAGACGACGGCGTCCATCCGGCTGCTCGACCCGAACATCGTCTCGCCGTCGTTCAAGCAGCTGCAGCAGATCCGTGGCTTCTACGACTTCCCGGAGTCGCTCGCGGTCGACCGCTACACCGTCGGGGGCGAGAGCCGCGACACCGTCATCGCGGTCCGCGAGCTCAACCAGGCGGGCCTGAGCGACCAGCAGCGCAACTGGACCAACGACACCACCGTGTACACGCACGGGTACGGCGTCGTCGCCGCCTACGGCAACACGCGCGGCGCGCGCGGGGCGCCGGAGTTCTGGGAGAGCGGCATCCCGTCGTCGGGGCCGGTCGGGCAGCTCGGCGAGTACGAGCCGCGCATCTACTTCGGCCAGCTGTCGCCCGAGTACTCCATCGTCGGCGGGCCCGAGGGCACCGACGGCTGGGAGTTCGACTACCCGGACGACACCACCGGCACCGGGTCGGTCCCGTACCGGTTCCCGACGCAGGACACGTCCGCCGGCCCGACGGTCGGCGGCATGTGGCACAAGCTCCTGTACGCGCTGAAGTTCGGCGACGAGCAGATCCTGTTCTCCGAGCGCGTGAACGAGAACTCGCAGATCATCTACGACCGGCACCCGCGCGACCGCGTCGCCAAGGTGGCCCCGTACCTCGACCTCGACGGGCGCGTCTACCCGGCCGTGGTCGACGGGCGCGTGAAGTGGATCGTCGACGGCTACACGACGTCGGACCAGTACCCGTACGCCGCGACGCGCTCCCTCGAGGAGGCGACGACCGACTCCCTCACGGAGCGGAGCGCGACCGTCGAGGCGCTCCTGCCCAAGCAGGTGAACTACATCCGCAACTCGGTGAAGGCGACCGTCGACGCGTACGACGGCTCCGTCGAGCTGTACGCGTGGGACACCGAGGACCCGGTGCTCCAGGCGTGGTCGGAGGTCTTCCCGACGTCGCTCAAGCCGCTCGACGAGATCAGCGGCGACCTGATGAGCCACCTGCGGTACCCGGAGGACCTGTTCAAGGTCCAGCGCGCGCTGCTGAACCAGTACCACGTCACCGACGCGGGCCAGTTCTTCTCCGGCAACGACTTCTGGCAGAACCCGGCCGACCCCACGGCGGCCAACGCCGAGGTCGCCCAGCCGCCGTACTACCTCACCCTGCAGATGCCGGGCGAGGAGCAGGCGACGTTCTCCCTGATGTCGACGTTCATCCCGGGCGGTGGCAACGCGCGCAACGTGCTGACCGGCTACCTCGCGGTCGACGCGGACGCCGGGTCGACACCGGGCGAGGTCGCGGAGGGCTACGGCACGCTGCGGCTGCTCGAGCTGCCACGCGACTCGACCGTGCCCGGCCCCGGCCAGGCGAGCGCGAACTTCACCGCCGACCCGACGGTGTCGAACGAGCTCAACATCCTCGCCCGCGGTGACTCCACCGTGCGGCGCGGCAACCTGCTGACGCTCCCGGTCGGCGGCGGTCTGCTGTACGTGCAGCCCGTGTACGTGCAGGCGTCCAGCGGCACGACGTTCCCGCTGCTGCAGCGCGTCCTCGTGTCGTTCGGCGACCAGATCGGGTTCGCGCAGACGCTCGACGGCGCGCTGGACCAGGTGTTCGGCGGCGACTCGGGTGCGGAGGCCGGCGACGCCGGCGCCGAACCGGTCGAGCCGCCCGACGCGGGCGAGGAGCCGGCGACGGAGGACCCGGGCACGGGCGCCACGCCGGAGCCGACGCCGACCGAGGGCGCCGAGGCGCCGGCCGCCCCGCCGGCCGACGCCCGCACCGCCCTGGACGCCGCGCTGCGCGACGCGCAGCAGGCGATCCAGGACGGCGAGGCGGCGCTCGCCGAGCGCGACTTCGCCGGGTACGGCGAGGCGCAGCAGCGGCTCGACGAGGCCCTGCAGCGCGCGATCGACGCCGAGGCGCAGCTGGGCGGCTGACGCCCCGCGCACCGACGCACGACGAGGCCGGCACCCGCGGAGGGTGCCGGCCTCGTCGCGTCCGGCGGTGTCCGGCCGCGTCCGGCCGCGTCCCGTCGGCCTCCCGAGCGGACGGTTCGTCGCGTGTCGGTGCCGGGGTGCACCCTTGGCCCATGACGTCGCCCACGGACCGCCGCACGGTCCTGCTGTACCTCGGCGCGGCCCTCGTGTGGGGCTCGAGCTTCCTGTTCACGAAGGTGGGGCTCGAGGGGCTGGCGCCGGCGCAGGTCGCGCTCGGGCGGCTGCTGCTCGGCGCCGTCACGCTCGTCGTGGTGATGACGGTGCTGCGGCGCCGCTGGCCGCGGGACCGGCGCACGTGGGGCCACCTCACGGTGATCGGCGTGCTGCTCTGCGTCGTGCCGTTCCAGCTGTTCGCGTGGGCGGGCCAGCACCTGGCGTCGGGGCTGTCGAGCATCCTCAACGCGACGACGCCGCTGATGACGTCGCTGGCCGTCGCGCTCGTGCTGCCCGCGGAGCGGCTGACCCGCCGGCAGGGGCTGGGCATCGCCGTGGGCGCCGTCGGCGTGGTCGTCATCGTCGGGCCGTGGACGTACCTCGACGGCGGCGGGGTCGCCGCACCGCTGCCGGCGGTGCTGGCGTGCCTCGGCGCGACCGCCTGCTACGGCCTCGGCATGACGTACATGCGGCGGTTCGTCACGCCGCTGCGGCTGCCGGCCGAGACGGTCGCGGCCGGGCAGATCGCCGTCGCCGCGCTCGTCATGCTGGCGCTGGCCCCGGCGGTCGCCCGCGGGCCGGTGACGCTGACGTGGCCGGTGGTCCTGTCGATGGTGGGGCTCGGCGCGCTGGGGACGGGCATGGCGTACGTGTGGAACACCCGGGTCGTCGACACGTGGGGCGCGCAGCGCGCGTCGACGGTCACGTACCTGACGCCGGTCGTGGGCGTGGTGCTCGGCATCCTCGTGCTCGACGAGCGGCTGCACTGGTACGAGCCCGTCGGCGGGCTGCTCGTCGTGCTCGGCATCGTGGTGGCGCAGCGGGCGCGCGCACGCACGACCGCGGCGACGGGGGAGCCCGTCGCCGCGCCGGTGCCGCCGGCCGCCGGCGTCGGCGTCCAGGCACCCGGGGCGCCGCGACCGTGACGCGGCACGCGGCAGTGGGCCGGCACGCGAGCGTGAACGGCGGGTGGCCGCGGTGTGACGCGGGGCACGTCGCCTCGATTTGGTTGCCCGTCCACCGCTGACGTACAGTAGAGACACCGACGCGGGGTGGAGCAGCTCGGTAGCTCGCTGGGCTCATAACCCAGAGGTCGCAGGTTCAAATCCTGCCCCCGCTACACAGAAGTCGAAGGCCCGGACCAGACGGTCCGGGCCTTCGACGTTCCCGGCGCGCGTCGTTCCGGCATCCGGGTCGCCTCCGTCGAAGGACGGAACCCGCCCCGGCCCTCATTCCGAGGCTCGATGGCGCCGCGCCGTGGGCGGGGCTACCGGAGCAGGCCGCGCCGGTAGCCCTCGCCCACGGCCGCGGCCCGGTCGCGCACGTCGAGCTTCTCGTAGACGTGCTGGAGGTGGGTCTTGATGCTGGCCTCGCTGATGAACAGCTGCCGGGCCGCCTCCCGGTTGGAGGCGCCGTCGGCGACGAGCTGCAGGACCTCGAGCTCGCGGGCGCTCAGGGCGAGGCCGGTCGGCCGGCGGACCCGGCCCATGAGCTGCTCGGCGGCCGACGGCGCGAGGACGGACTCCCCGCGGTGCGCGGCGCGGACCGCGCGGATCAGCTCCTCCGGCGGCGCGTCCTTGAGGAGGTAGCCGGTCGCGCCCGCCTGCACCGCGGGCAGCACGTCGGACTCGCTGTCGAAGGTGGTGAGCACGAGCACCCGCACCGCGGGCGCGACCCGTGCGAGCTCGGCGATGGCCCGCACCCCGTCCATGACCGGCATGCGCAGGTCCATGAGGACGACGTCCACGCCGAGCCGGACGGCCTCGGCGACGCCCTCCCGACCGTCGCCCGCCTCGCCGGCGACCTCGACGTCCGGCAGGTCGGCGAACGCGCCGCGCAGCCCGTTGCGCACGACCGGGTGGTCGTCGACGATCAGGACGCGGATCACGGCGCCGCCACCGCGGCCGCCGGGACCCGGACGCTGATCGCCGTGCCCTCGCCCGGCGAGCTCTCGATCTCCAACGCCCCTCCCACGCCGCGGACCCGTTGCGCCATGCCGCGCAGGCCGAAGCCCGGAGCCTCCCGCCCGTCGCGGGCGGTGTTGATGCCCCGCCCGTCGTCCCGCACGTCGAGCAGCACCTCGTCCGTCAGGTACGACAGGACGAGGCCCACGCGCCGGGCCGCCGCGTGCCGGGCGACGTTGTGCAGCGCCTCCTGCGCGACCCGGAACAGCGCCACCTCCACGGCGGGGCGCAGGGTCACGGGGTCGCCGGTCACCTCGAACCGCACCGGCACGCCGCCGTCCCGCTCCCACTGCCGTGCCAGGTCGCCGAGGGCGTCCGGCAGGTGCGCCTCCTCCAGCTGGTGCGGCCGCAGCGCCTGCACCGACCGGCGGGCCTCCGCGAGGCTGTCCCGGGCGAGCGCCAGCGCGCGGTCCACGTGCTCACGCGCCTGGTCCGAGGAGTGCCACACGCGCTGCGCGGCCTGCACCTGCGTGATGATCCCGGTGAGGCCCTGCGCCAGGGTGTCGTGGATCTCGCCGGCCATCCGCTGCCGCTCGTCGACCACGCCGGCCTCGCGCGCCTGCGCCAGCAGCTGGGCGTGCAGCCCGGCGTTCTCCGCGAGTGTCGCCTCGAGCCGGGCGATCATCTCCTTGCGCCGGCGGTGCTGCTCGGTGGTCCGGTCCACCAGGGCGACGCCGAGGCCGACGCTCGCCGTCTGCACGGCGATCACGCCCACGTACGTCCCGAGCGACGACGCGGTCGCCAGCGGGACGCCGATGGTCATGGTGTTGAGGACCACCGAGGTGGCGAGGACCCCCACCACGCCGACCGGCCACGGGCGCAGCTCGAAGGCGTGCAGGAACCCGGTGACCGTGAAGAGCAGGAAGACCCGGTCCCGGCCCATCAGCACGACGCAGAGCACGAGCAGCCCGACGAAGTACACGGCCATCGGCAGGGTCCGCCGACGGCGGGCGTCGGGCACGCGGGTGTACGCGACGTACACCCAGCCGGCGGCGAGCACGGCCAGCCCGAGCGTGACGGCGCGCTCGGCGCCGCCCTGCCCGGGCCGGCCGACGGCGATCACGGTCGCGACCGGCAGGGTGATCCACGGGACCACGCGCAGCAGCAGCGCCAGGTAGCGCTCGCCGTCGCGGCCGACGTCGTCGTTCATCGGGCCGGCACCTCCGGGCTCGTCGGGGCGGGGCACGTCCGGTCGTCGCCGGCGGCTCACTCCCAGCGGAACAGCCGGGCCGCCGCTGCGCCGACGACGACCGCCAGCGCGGCCATTATCCCGACCTGCAGCAGCAGCGGCGGGCCGCTCCCGGCGTCGGCCGCCGCGCCGGACCACGTCCGCAGCAGCCCCTGGACGCCGGGCGGGACGTAGGCGCTCAGCCGCACCAGGGCGTCGGGGAGCAGGAACGCGGGCAGGAAGACGCCGCCCGCGAACATCGCCACGACGTACGCGAGCGTCGACAGGCCGGTGGCCAGCCGCAGGCTCGGTGCGACCGCCGCGACGAGCACGCCGACGGCCAGCAGGGCGCCGAAGCCGGCGACGAAGGACGCCGCGAACCCGAGCGGCTCCCGGGGCAGCGGCACGTCGAGCACCAGCCACGCCGAGCCGAGCACGAGGGCACCCGCGACGACGGCGGCGGCCAGCGCGACGAGGAGCTGCGCCGCCAGCATCGCACCGGGGTGCACGGGGGTCGTGGACATCCGGCGCAGGACACCCCGCTCGCGGTAGGTGGCGACCGCCACGGGAATCTGCTGCAGCGCGAGGATCCCGAGCCCGAGGGCGAGCGCCGCCGGCGCCCACGCCTCGACGAACGGCACGCCCCCGAACTCGTCCGCCGGCTCGCGCAGCGCGGGGATCGCGCCGAGCCCGAGGAGCAGCAGGGCGGGGAAGAGCACGCCGAACACGACCGAGACCGGGTCCCGCAGGAAGAGTCGCGTCTCCGCGACGGTGAGGCGGTGCAGCGCGCGCATCAGACGGTCCTCCGTCCGGTCAGGGTCAGGTAGGCGTCGTCGAGGCCGGCCTGCTCGACCCGCAGGTCGTGCGCGACGACGTGGTGCAGGGCGAGCACCGAGGTGACGGCCTGGAGCAGGTCCCCCGTGCCGGTGACCACGACCTGCTCGCGGTGGTGCCGCAGGTCGGCGACCTCGGGCAGGTCCGTCAGCAGCCGCTCGTCCAGGGGGACCGACGGGCGGAACCGCACGCGCTGCTGCGCGCCCACCCGCGCCACGAGCCCGGCAGGCGTGTCGACCGCCGCCACGCGTCCGGAGTCGATCAGCGCCAGCCGGTCGCAGAGCCGCTCCGCCTCGTCCATGAGATGCGTGACCAGCACGACCGTCACGCCGGAGTCCCGCACGTGCTCGACCAGGTCCCAGGTGTCGCGCCGCGCCTGCGGGTCGAGCCCGGTGGTGAGCTCGTCGAGCACCGCGACGGCGGGGGAGCCGACCAGCGCCAGCGCGATCGCCAGCCGCTGCTTCTGGCCGCCGGAGAGCCGGCGGTACTGGGTGTCGCGCTTCTCGGCGAGGCCCAGCATCTCCAGCAGGCGGCCGCCGTGGGCGGGGCGGCGGTAGAACGAGCGGTACAGGTCCATCGCCTCGCCCACGGTCTGGCGGTCCGGCAGCCGGCTCTCCTGCAGCTGCACGCCGACGCGCTGGCGCAGCTCGTCCCGGTCCCGGCGGGGGTCGAGGCCGAGCACCCGGATCTCCCCGCGGTCCGGGGTGCGCAGCCCGGTGAGGCACTCGACGGTCGTGGTCTTGCCGGCCCCGTTGGGGCCGAGGATGCCGAAGACCTCGCCGGCCCCGACGGTGAACGAGACGTCGTCGACCGCGGTCGTCGTCCCGTAGCGCTTGTGCAGCTGTCTGACCTCGATGACGTCCATGGCTCGAGCCTGCTGCGGTGCACGCGGCGCCGGATCACCCGGCCGGGAGGCGGGGCGGTGGATCCCCGCATCGACCGATCGGTGGATGCCGCGCCCGGCCGCCCGCCCGGGCGCTGCCGGCACCGCGGACGGGGACCCCTCCTCCCGCGGGAGGAGGGCGCCGGCCGTCGGTTCTCCTCCACCGGCAGGTCCCGGCCGCCCCACCCGTCTCCGTAGCGTCGCCGACGGACGCCCCCGGGCGGCCGACCCACGACGGAGGAGACGCGATGATCGAGGTGGAGGCGCTGACCAAGCGCTACGGCAGCACGACGGCGGTGGACGGGCTGACGTTCACCGCGCGCCCCGGGACGGTCACGGGGTTCCTCGGGCCGAACGGTGCCGGGAAGTCGACGACCATGCGCGTCGTCGTGGGGCTCGAGCGCCCGACCTCCGGCACGGCGCGGGTCGCCGGACGCCGGTACGCCGACCTGCCCGCGCCCCTGCACGCGGTGGGCGTCATGCTCGACGCCCGCTCGGTGCACCCCGGCCGCACGGCGTACAAGCACCTGCTCGCGATGGCGCAGACCCACGGCATCGGCAGGGCACGTGTGCACGAGGTCATCGCACAGACGGGCCTGGAGCCCGCGGCGCACCGCCGTGCGGGCACGTTCTCGCTCGGCATGGGCCAGCGGCTCGGCATCGCGGGGGCGCTGCTCGGCGACCCCGCCACGCTGATCCTCGACGAGCCGGTCAACGGCCTCGACCCCGACGGCGTGCTGTGGGTGCGGCGTCTGGTGCGCGACCTCGCGGCCGAGGGCCGCACCGTGCTGCTCTCCTCGCACCTCATGCACGAGCTCGCGCTGTGCGCCGACCGCGTCGTCATCATCGGTCGCGGGCGGCTGCTCGCCGACGCGTCCGTGCAGGAGGTCGTCGACCGCTCCGAGCGCGCCGGCACCGTCCGCGTCCGCACGACCGACGCCGAGGCGCTCGCGCGCGCGCTCGTCGCCGCGGGCGCGCAGGTCACACCGCAGGGGGGCGGGGCCCTGCACGTGCGCGGCATGTCGGTCGACGAGGTCGGCACGGCCGCCCGCCGGTGCGGCGCGACCGTGCTCGAGCTCGGCACCGAGTCCGGGTCGCTCGAGGAGGCGTACCTGCAGCTGACCGGCGACGCCGTCGAGTACCGCACGGCCGACGTCGCGGGTGGTGCCCGGTGAACGCCGCGACCGCGACCGCGACCCCGCACGGCGTGCCGCCCGCGACCGCGCGCACCGGCCCCCGGTTCGGGCGCGTCGTCGCCGCCGAGCGGACGAAGCTCGTCTCCCTGCGCTCGCCGTGGTGGACCGCCGCCGTGACGGTGGTCGTCGCCGGCGTGATCACCTACCTGAGCGCGGAGGCGTCGTCGGGCGACCCGGGGTTCGTCCCGGTCGACTCGCTGTCGACCGGCCTGATGCTGGCGCAGGTCGGGCCGCTCGTCCTGGGCGTGCTGGCCGGTGCCGGCGAGTTCCGCACCGGGGCGTTCCGGACCTCCTTCACGGCGGTGCCGCGACGGTGGCCGGTGCTCGTGGCGCAGACTCTCGTCGTCGCGGCGTTCGCGCTGGTCACGGCGGTGCTCGCGGCGGCGGCGTCCGTCGTGGGGATCCTGCCCGCCGCGGCGTCCCGCGGCATCGCCGTCGACCTCGTCGGCGGCGACACCCCGGGCCTGCTGCTCGGGATGGTGCTGTTCGTCGTCGGCCTCGCGCTGCTGGGGCTGGCGCTCGGCGCGCTGCTGCGGCGCACGCTCCCGGCGCTGCTGGCCGCCCTCTCGCTGGCGCTGGTCCTGCCCGTCGTGCTCATGACGGTCGGGGACCCCGGCACCGACGCCATGGGCATGGCGGTCCCGCACCGGGTCACCGTGCCCGGCGCGCTCGGGACGTTCACGCCCGGCGGCGCCGCCCAGCTGATGACGACGTCCACCTCGGCCGGCCCGATGCCCGGGTCGCCGGACCTCGGTCCCGTGGGCGGCGGCCTGGTGCTCGCCGCCTGGGTCGTGCTCCTGCTCGTCGTCGCCCTCGTGCGGCTGCGCGCGCGGGACGCACGGTGACGACGCTCGCCCCCGGTCCGCGCACGGCGGCACGTGCCCCCCGCGGCGCACCGGCCCGGCCCGGCGTGACGTTCCCGCGTGTGCTCGCCGCGGAGTGGACGAAGCTGACGAGCGTGCCGGCGCACCTGTGGCTGGCACTGGGCACGGTCGTCGTCGCCGCGGGCACCGCCTACGGGCTCGGCGCGTTCGTCCGCCCCGGGGACGGCCGCTCCGGCTCCTGGGTGGTGGTGTCCGGCTTCGTCCTCGCGCAGCTCGGGTTCCTCGTCCTGGGGGCGGTGGCCGGCACGGAGGACCACACGACGGGCACGGCGCGCACCACGTTCGCGGCCGTGCCGCGCCGGTGGCCCGTGCTCGGGGCGCAGGTGGTCGTCACGGCCGTCGCGGCCGCGGTCACGGCGGCGGCGGCGCTCGGCGCGTCGTACCTGGCGACGATCCCGCCGCGCGCCGGCGACGCACCGGCGCTCGACCTGTCCGTGCCGGGTACGCCCCGGGCGCTGGTGGGCTTCGTGCTCGTCGGGGTGGCGTTCGCGCTGCTGGGTCTGGGTCTGGGTGCGCTGCTGCGGCGCCCGGCCGACGCGCTGGTCACCGGCGTGGTGCTCGTGTTCCTCCTCGACCTGGTGCTCGCGGGCAACCCCGGCCGGGTCACCGACACGATCGGCGCGCTCCTGCCGTCGGCGGGGGCGCGGCTCCTCGAGGACGACGCCGCGCTCGCGGTGCTCGACGCGGCGACCCGTGGACCTCGGCTCGGCGTGTGGGGCGGCGGAGCCGTCGTCGGCACGTGGGTGCTGGTGGTCCTGGGTGCTGCGGCCTACCGGTTGCGGCGCCATGACGTCCGCTGACGGCGCCGGCGCCCGGGCGGTCGGGCGACCGGCCGGCCGGGGACCGGCCCGCTCCGGCGGGACCCCGCCGGAGCGGGGGTGGGAGCATGGGGCGGTGCCGACCCGACGCGTCACCCTCACGCGGACCGGCGGCCCCGCCGCGCCCCCGGCGGCCGCGCTGACGGAGGCGCAGGTCAGCGGGGGCAGCCCGGTCGCCCGCCTGGTCCAGGCCCGCCCCTGGGTCATGGACGTCACCGTCGCGGGCGTGATGCTGCTCGTCGGGCTGGTCGGTGCGGTCTTCGCGTGGGAGGCCGCGGCCGGCGCGCAGGCGCTCGGGCTGTACCCGCGGGACGCCGACGTGTCCGGCCGGATCACCGCCGTCTGGCTGGTCGGCGCGGCGCTCGGTGCCGGCCTGCTGCTGCTGCGGAGGGCGGCGCCGCTCGCCGTCACCGCGGCGCTGACCGTGCTGGCCGTGCTCTCGCTGCTCGCCGCCGGCGTGCTCGGCGTGCTCGGTGCGTGCGTCGCGTGCGCCCTCTACAGCGTCGCCGCGGCCCACGGCGCGCGCACCACGTGGCTCGCCTTCGGCGGGGTCCTGACGACGCTCACCGTGACGCTGTGGCGGTGGCAGGACATCGGGCTGATCGAGGTGATCGCGTGGTTCGGCGCCGCGACGGGGACGTCGTGGGAGCCGGCGCAGTACCTGCCGGAACCGCTGTTCTCGCCGGGGCGGCGCACGGGCTCGGTCCTGCTGCTCGTCGCGCTGCTCCTGCTGGGCGTGGCGGTCGGCTCCGCCGCGCGGGCCCGCCGCCTGCACGCGCTCGACCTCGTCGAGCGCTACCGCGCGCTGGCCCGCGAGCGCGACCAGAGCGCCGCCCTGGCCCGCGCGGCCGAGCGCGCGCACATCGCGCGCGAGATGCACGACGTCGTCGCGCACAACCTGTCCGTCATGGTGGCGCTCGCCGACGGCGCCGACGCCGCCTTCGAGCGCGCCCCGGACCGGTCGCGGGACGCCGTCCGGCAGGTGGCGCGCACCGGCCGGTCGGCGCTGGCGGACATGCAGCGCGTCCTGGGGGCGCTCGGCACCGACGGCGGGGACGACGACCCGCGGGTGGCACCCACGGAGGTCGACCTGGCCACCGTCGTCGAGCGCTTCGGCACCGCCGGGATGCCCGTGACCGCGTCCGGGCTGGACACGGCGCTGCCGGACGACACGTCGGTGCGCCTCGCCGTCACGCGCATCCTCGGCGAGGCCCTGACGAACGTGCTGCGGCACGCGCCCGGGGCGCCGTCGGTCGAGGTCGCGGTGCGCCGCACCCCGACGGCGGTCGAGGTGGAGGTCGTCGACGGCGGCGGCACCCGCGCCGGCGACGGCCCCGGGACGGGACGGGGCCTCGTCGGCATGCGCGAGCGCGCCGCGCTGCTCGGCGGGCACGTCACGGCGGGGCCCCGCGCGGGCGGCGGGTGGCAGGTGCACGCGGTGCTGCCCTGGTCGCACGACGAGGGAGGCGGACGATGACGACGGTGCTGCTCGTGGACGACCAGGCGCTGCTGCGCGTCGGCTTCCGGCTCGTGATCGAGTCGGAGCCGGACCTCGAGGTCGTCGGCGAGGCCGCCGACGGCCGGGTCGCGCTCGACCAGGTGGCCGCGCTCGCGCCCGACGTCGTGCTCATGGACATCCGCATGCCGGGCATGGACGGCATCGAGGCGACGCGGCGCGTCGTCGCGGACCACCCCGGCTCCCGCGTGCTGGTGCTCACGACGTTCGACGTCGACGACCTCGCGTTCGCGGCGCTGCGTGCCGGAGCCAGCGGCTTCCTGCTGAAGTCGGCCCGCCCCGACGAGCTCGTCGACGCGATCCGCACGGTCGCCGCGGGCACCGCGGTGGTCGCACCGCGCGTGCTGCGGCGCATGCTCGACCTGTTCGCGCCGCACCTGCCGGCCGGCGGTGACGTCCCGCCGGACGACGGCCCGGACTTGCGCCTGCGCGCGCTGACGCCGCGCGAGCTCGAGGTGCTGCGCCTCGTCGCGGAGGGTGCGTCGAACGCCGAGGTCGCCGCCGAGCTCGTGGTGTCCGAGACGACGGTGAAGACGCACGTGGGCAACGTGTTCGCCAAGCTGGGCGCGCGCGACCGGGTGCAGGCCGTGATCATCGCGTACGAGTGCGGCCTCGTCGGGCGGGGCGCCGCGCGGCGCTGAGGGCGCTGGGCGGCGCTCGGCGGGACGCGCGTCGCCGTCGTGCCGCCGGTGCCTAGGCTGCGGGGGTGGCCACCGTCCTCCTCGTCCGGCACGGGCGCACCGCCGCCAACACCGCCGGCGTCCTCGCCGGCCGTACGGCCGGGGTGCGCCTCGACGCCGTCGGGCGCACGCAGGCCGCGCGGGCCGGTGCGCGGCTCGCCGGCGTCCCGCTGGCCGCCGTCGTCAGCAGCCCGCTCGAGCGCTGCCGGCAGACGGCCCGCGCGCTCGTCGCCGCGCACGACCCCGCCCCTGCCGTCACCGTGGACGCGGCCCTCACCGAGTGCGACTACGGGCGGTGGCAGGGACGCGCGCTCGCCGACCTCGCGTCGGAGCCGCTGTGGTCCGTCGTACAGACGCAGCCGTCGGCCGCCGTCTTCCCGGACGGCGAGTCCCTGCCGGCGATGCAGGCGCGCGCCGTCGCGGCGGTGCGCCGGCACGACGCCGCGGTCGAGGCCGCGCACGGACCCGGCGCGGTGTGGGTCGCGGTGAGCCACGGGGACGTCCTCAAGGCCGTCCTCGCCGACGCGCTGGGCATGCACCTCGACCTCTTCCAGCGGATCACCGTCGGCCCGGCGTCCGTGTCGGTCGTGCGGTACGGGCGGCACCGGCCCGACGTGGTCGCGACCAACACCGACGCCGGCGACCTGTCGTGGCTCGCGGCCGCCGCACCCGTCGGGGACGCCCCCGTCGGCGGCGGCGCCGGGCACGCACCGGCCGCCGGCTGAGCCCAGCGGCGGCGGCGCGGCGGACCCGCTCCTAGACTGCCTGCATGCCCCAGGTCGTCCACGAGTTCGACTGGCCGGACCGCGTCGTCGTCGGCACCGTCGGAGCTCCCGGCGCCCGCACCTTCTACCTGCAGGCCCGCACGGGCGCGCGGTCGGCGAGCGTCGTGCTCGAGAAGGAGCAGGCGGCCCTCCTCGCGGAGAAGCTCGACGAGCTCCTCGGCGAGCTGACCGCCGACCCGGGCACCGGCATCACGGTCCCCGCGCAGACGCCCGCGGAGCTCCTCGACGACGAGCCGCTGGACCAGCCGGTCGAGGAGGAGTTCCGCACGGGCACGCTGCGCCTGGGCTGGGACCCGCGGACCGCGCAGGTCGTCATCGAGGCGTACCCGCTGCCGGAGCCGCGCGACGACGGCGAGCTCGCGTTCGGCGAGATCGACGACGAGCCGGACGAGGTGCTGCTGGTCCGCATCCCGGTCGGCACGGCACGGGCGTTCGTGCAGCGCACGCGCCAGGTCGTGCGCGCCGGGCGGCCCGCCTGCCCGTTCTGCGGTCGGCCGGTCGACGCCGACGGGCACGTCTGCGCGCTGCCCGACGACGTGTGACGGCGCCCGGGGACGCCGACCTGGACGGCGGCGAGATCGAGCTCGTCGGCCGGATCACCGTCGCGTCGAACGCCACGTTCCTCGGGCGCGTCGGCGACGTGCCGGTCGTCTACAAGCCCGTCGACGGCGAGCGTCCGCTGTGGGACTTCCCCGACCGGACGCTGGCGCGCCGCGAGGTCGCCGCGTACCTCGTCTCCGAGGCGACGGGCTGGCGGGTCGTGCCGCGCACGTGGCTGCGCGACGGCCCGCTCGGCCCCGGCATGGTGCAGCTGTGGTGCGAGCCCGACCCCGGCCAGGACCCCGTCGACCTGGTGCCCGCGGACGCGGTGCCGGCGCAGGGGTGGCGCCGCGTGCTCGAGGGCAGCGACGAGGACGGGCGCACCGTCGCGCTCGTGCACGAGGACTCGGCGGCGCTGCGCCGCATGGCCGTGCTCGACGTCGTCCTCAACAACGCCGACCGCAAGGGCGGGCACGTCCTCCCGCAGGCCGACGGCCACCGCCACGGCGTCGACCACGGCGTGACGTTCCACGTCGAGCCGCGGCTGCGCACGGTGCTGTGGGGGTGGGTCGGCGAGCCGCTCGACGCGGAGGAGCGCGCCGGGGTCGCCCGCGTGCGCGCCGGCCTCGACGGTGCGCTGGGGGACCGGCTCGGCGAGCTCCTCGCCGACGTCGAGGTCGCGGCGCTCGCGGCGCGCTGCGAGCGGCTGCTGCAGGCCGGCGTCCTGCCCGGCCACGAGAGCGACATGCCGGCGGTGCCCTGGCCGCTGTTCTGACCGGCGGTGCGCCCCGCGGCGCCCCGGCGAGGCCGCCTGCGGTCGCGGGCGACCTGTCGTCGTCCTACGTTGCCCAGATCAGCAGGTCGATCGCCCATACCGGGAGACACCACCATGATCAGCACGGACGACATCCAGCACCTGCTCGTCTCCGGCGGCACCGTCGTCGGGACGGACGGCGACAAGATCGGCAAGGTCGGGCAGCTCTTCCTCGACGACCGCACCGGCGACCCCGAGTGGGTCACCGTGACCACCGGCCTGTTCGGGCGCGCGGAGTCGTTCGTCCCGCTCGCGGACGCGACCGTGCGGGGCGACGAGATCGTCGTGCCCTACGACAAGGGGAAGGTGAAGGGCGCACCGCGCGTCGACGACTCCGAGGGGCACCTCTCGCCCGACGAGGAGCGCGAGCTGTACCGGTACTACGGCTTCGACGACGGCGCCGACGCGGACGGACCCGCGGCCGGCGTCGCGACGGGGGCGCCGCACGAGGAGGCGGGCCGCGACCGTGACGTCGACCCGCACGGGGACGTCGACCAGCACCGTGACGTCGACCCGCACCGTGACGTCGACCCGCTGGGGGACCAGGACGCGTACCGCGACCAGGACGCGTACCCCCGGCAGGACGCGCAGCGGGACCAGGACGCCGCGGACGACGGGCGTCGCACCGGCGGGCGGCACGTCGCCGACGCACCCGTCGACGCCCCGCCGGCGACGGACGGCACCGGGCCCGCCGCCGCGGAGCCGGCCACCGGCGCCGCGACGCTCGCGACCGGCGGTGCGCGCCTGCGGCGCTACGTGGTCACCGAGGAGCAGACCGTCACGGTGCCCGTGACGCGCGAGGAGGTGCGGGTCGAGCCCGCGCCCGGCGCCGACGGCACCGCCGAGCCCGACCGCCGCCCCCAGCCCGACACCGACAGGAGCGCATCGTGAGCACGCAGGACGACCCCCGCACCCCCGGCCGGCCCGACGTCCCGGACGGAGACGGCGCACGCCCCGACACACCGTCCGGCGGTGCCGTCTCGGCGCGGGCGTTCGGCCGCGACCGGCAGAGCGTCGTCGCGCGCGAGAAGGAGGAGTACGGCGGCATCAAGCTCGGCTCGGCCTTCTTCGGGTGGCTCACCGCGACCGGCACCGCGGTGCTGCTGACGGCGCTCGCGGCAGCGGCCGGCACCGCCGTCGGCCTCGCGAACGACACGACCGTGGGCGAGGCGGCCGACCAGGCGGCGTCCGACCCCGGCTCGGTCGGGGTCGTGGGCGCGATCGTGCTGGCCGTGATCCTGTTCCTCGCCTACTACTGCGGCGGGTACGTGGCCGGCCGCATGGCGCGGTTCGACGGCGCCAAGCAGGGGCTCGCCGTGTGGCTGTGGGCGGTGGTCATCGCGATCGCGGTGGCCGTGCTCGCGGCGGTGGCGGGCGACCAGTTCGACGTGCTCGGCGAGCTCAACAGCTTCCCGCGCATCCCCGTCGCGGAGGGCGACCTCACGACGGCCGGGATCGTCACGCTCCTCGTCGTGGCGGCGGTGACGCTGGCCGGCGCGGTCGTCGGCGGCCTCGCGGGCATGCGGTTCCACCGCAAGGTCGACCGCGCCGGCCTCGGTCGCTGACCGGGGCGCACGTCGGGACGCACGTCCGGACGGGCGACACGGCGCGGCGCGCGAGGCCGCGCGCCGCGTCGTGTCGTACCCGTCCGGCAGGATGGCGCCACCATGGACCGCTGGAGCCTCGACGACGTGCAGGCGGCCGCGCCCGACGCGTCGTCGCTCGCGGCGGCCCGGCGGCTCGCGCAGCCGGGGCCGTGGTCGGAGACGGGCGCGTCCGACGCCCTGCTCTGGGGCCGCTGCCAGGGGTCGGGCCGCACGCCGTACCAGGTGAGCGTCGACCTGCAGGCGCGGGCGTACCGCTGCTCCTGCCCGAGCCGCAAGTTCCCGTGCAAGCACGCGCTCGCGCTGCTGCTGCTGTGGTCGGCGGGGGCCGTCGGTGACGACGCGCAGGCGGCCGACTTCGCGCAGGAGTGGGCCGACGACCGGGCCTCGCGCGCCACGCGGCGCGCCGAGAAGGTGGCGCAGCCGGACGTCCCGGCCGACCCCGAGGCGGCCGAGCGCCGGCGCGCGCAGCGCGTCGCGACGATGTCTGCGGGAGTCGAGGACCTCGCGCTGTGGCTCGCCGACCTGGTGCGCGCCGGGCTCGCGGCCGCGCGGCGGCAGCCGCTCGCGTGGTGGGACGCCGCCGCGGCGCGGCTGGTCGACGCGCAGGTCCCCGGCCTCGCCGAGGAGGTGCGGGCCACCGGCAGCCGCGTCCAGCACGACGACGACTGGGCGCCGGTGCTGCTCGCGACGGTGGGCCGGTGGTGGTCGCTCGTGCACGCGTGGCGGCGGCGCGAGGAGCTCGACGAGGGCACGCTGGGCGACCTGCGCGCCGTGCTCGGGTGGGCGCAGGCCGCCGACGACGTGCGCGCGCGTGACGCGGTGACCGACACCTGGCTCGTCCTCGGGGCGTTCCGCACGCAGGACGGCCGGGTCCAGCAGCAGCGCACGTGGCTGCGCGGCGAGGGCACGGGCGAGGTCGTCCAGGTGCTGGACTTCGCCGCGGGCGGTGACCCCCTGCCGGTCGCGCAGGCGGTCGGTGCGCTCCTGCGCGGCGACGTCGCGCGCTACCCCGGTGCGGCGCTGCGGCGGGCCACGTTCGTGACCCCGCCCGAGGTCGTCGGCGCGGCGCCGGCCCTGCCCGCGGGGGGTGACGTCGCCGCGGCGTTCGACCGGCGCGCGCACGTGCTCGCGGCGAACCCGTGGACGCGCCGGGTGCCGGTCGTGCTCACCGGTGCGCGGCTCGACGTCGTCGCGGCGGCGGGTGCGGGCGCCGCCGACGGCGGGGCGGCGGGCGGGGTGGCAGGCGGAGTGGTCGCCGTGGACCCGGTCGGCCACGTCCTGCCGGTGCTGCCCGACGTCGACCCGTGGGGCCTGCTCGCGCGGTCGGGCGGCGCGCCCCTCGACCTCTTCGGCGAGCTCGAGGACGGTGCGCTGCGCGTCCTGGCCGCGGCCGGTCCCGCAGGCGTGCCGGGGGTGGTGGGCGCATGAGCGGTGGCCCGGACGTCGACCGCTGGTGGGCCGCGCTCACCGCCGCGGCCCTCGTCGGCGCCGGGCGGGGCCGGGTGCCGGCCGTCCCGGACGCCCTCGGGGTCGTCCCGCGCGCGGACGCCGACGCGCCGACCGCGCTGCTCGACGCCGCCGCGCTCGGCGGCGCCCTGCAGCTGGCGGGTGCGGTGCCCGCGCCGGCCACGACGACACCGGCACCGTGCCCGCCCGACGCCGCGCCCGAGGCGCCCCCGCGCGCGGTGCAGGTGCTGCGGCTCGTGCTCACGCAGCCGCCGGTGGGGCGCGAGCTGCGCGACGCGCTCCTCGAGCGCTGGTGCGCGGCGGTGGCCGCGCACGGCCGGCGCGTGCCGCACGCGCTCCTGCCGGCGCTGCTCGCGGAGGCCACCCGCCGGCCCGACGTGCGGGCGGCGGTCCTCGGGGTCGTCGACGCCCGCGGCCGCTGGCTCGCCGCCCGCCGTGCGGAGTGGTCGTGGGCGGTGGACGAGGGGGCGGCCACGCCGGCGGCGGCGGACGACGCCGCGCTGCTGCGCCTGCCGGTCGCGGAGCTCGTCGCACGCGTCACGGCCCTGCGCGCGACCGACCCCGGGCGCGGGCGCCGGGTCGTCGCCGCGGTGCTGCCGACGGCGGGCGCCGAGACGCGCGCGGGGCTGCTGCACGCGTTGTCGGGGGGCCTCGGCCCGGCCGACGAGGACGTGCTCGAGGCGGCGCTCGACGACCGGGCCGCGACGGTGCGGGCCGCGGCCGCCGAGGTCCTCGACGGGCTGCCGACCTCCGCCCGGGCCGCCCGCATGGCCGCGCGGCTGGCACCGCTGCTCACCGTGCACGGGCTGGTGCGCAAGCGGCTCGAGGTGGCGCCGCCCGGTGCGCTCGACGCCGCGGCGCGCCGTGACGGGCTCGGCGCCGGGCCGGGCGGCGCCCGCGACGCCGCGGTGCTGTCGGCGCTCGTCACCGGCGCGCCGCTCGACGTGCTGACCGCCGCGGCCCGCACCGACCCCGCGGGCGTGCTGCGCATGGACGCGGAACGGGTGCTGCGGGCGGCGGTCCGCCGCGCGGTCGTGGCACGGCGGGACGCGGTCTGGGCCCGCGCGCTGCTCGCCGAGGAGTGGGACGCCGCCGCGACGGCCGTGCTGCCGCCCGCCGAGGGGCGCGAGGCCGCCCGCCGGTGGCTCGCCGCGACGCCCGCGGACGTGCTCGCGTCGATCGCGCACGCCCTGCCCGGGCCGTGGGACGCCGCGCTCAGCCACGCCGTGGCGGAGGCCGTGGCGCAGGTCGCCGCCGACCCCGCCACGACGCGCACGCTCGTCCTGCCCGTCGAGGCGCTCGGCCGGCAGCTGCACCCCGCCGCGCGCGAGCCCCTCGCCCGGGCGCGCGACGCGGCCGACCGGGCGGCGGCCGACGCCGAGCGCGCCGTCGAGCGCGCCCGCGACCCCCAGGAGTCGGCGCGGCTCGCCACCGCCCTCGCCGCGTTCCGCACGCGCGCCCGCGCCCTGACCGACCTGACCCAGCACCTGTCCCTGCTCGCCACGACCGACGAGGCCCTCGCATGACGTCGCAGCACCCCGCCCCCGACGGCACCGGCACCACCGGCACCGGCACGCCCGGGACGTCCGACACCGGCACGTCCGTCAGCGGCTCCGCGGACGGCGGTGCGGACGCACCCGTGCTGCGTCCGCACGCCGAGGACGCGTTCGCCGACGAGCTCGCGGCGCTCGCGGCCGCGGACGACCGACCGCGCCCGCCCGGGTGGCGCCTGTCGCCGTGGGCCGTGACGACGTACCTCGTCGGCGGGACGCTGCCCGACGGGACGCCGGTGAGCGCGAAGTACCTCGGCTCCCGCCGCCTCATGGAGATCGCCGTGGCATCGCTCGCCACCGACCGGGCGCTCCTGCTGCTGGGCGTGCCGGGGACGGCCAAGACGTGGGTCGGCGAGCACCTCGCCGCCGCGGTGAGCGGCGACTCGACGCTCGTCGTCCAGGGCACCGCGGGCACCCCGGAGGAGCAGCTGCGCTACGGCTGGAACTACGCGCGGCTGCTGGCCGACGGCCCGACGGCGGAGGCCGTCGTGCCGAGCCCGGTGATGCGCGCGATGCGCGACGGCGCGCTCGTGCGCATCGAGGAGCTGACGCGCATCCCCGCGGACGTGCAGGACGCGCTCATCTCGATCCTGTCCGAGAAGACGCTGCCCGTGCCCGAGCTGCGGACCGAGGTGCAGGCGCGCCCCGGCTTCAACGTCATCGCCACGGCGAACGACCGCGACAAGGGCGTCAACGACCTGTCGTCGGCCCTGCGGCGGCGGTTCAACACCGTGGTGCTCCCGCTGCCCGACACGCTCGAGCAGGAGGTCGAGATCGTCCGCACGCGCGTCGCCGCGGTGGGCCGGTCGCTCGAGCTGCCGCCCGAGCTGGCCGCGCTCGCGCAGATCGAGCGGGTCGTCACGGTGTTCCGCGAGCTGCGCGGCGGGGTCACGCTCGACCGGCGCACCACGGTGAAGTCGCCGTCGGCGACGCTCTCGACGGCGGAGGCGATCTCCGTCGTCACCAACGGCACCGCGCTCGCGGCGCACTTCGGCGACGGGGTGCTGCGGGCCGAGGACGTCGCGGCGTCCCTCACCGGTGCCGTCGTCAAGGACCCCGTGCAGGACCGGCTCGTGTGGCAGGAGTACCTGGAGACCGTCGTCCGCGACCGCGCCGGCTGGGAGGACCTGTACCGGGCGTGCCGGGAGCTCGTGTGAGCGCGACGGCCCGGACGGGTGCGACGGCCGGCCGCGTGCACGTGCTCGGTGTCCGGCACCACGGGCCGGGGAGCGCGCGGTCGGTGCTGGAGGCGCTCGACGAGCTCGACCCGGACGTGCTGCTCGTCGAGGGCCCGCCGGAGCTCGCGCCGCTCGTGCCGGTCGTCGCGGACCCGGGTCTCGTCCCGCCGGTGGCCGGCCTGGTGTACGCCGTCGACGAGCCGTGGCGGGCGTCCTTCTACCCGATGGCGGCGTTCTCGCCCGAGTGGGTCGCGCTGCGGTGGGCCGTCGCACGCGGGCGCCGCGTCGAGCTCGCGGACCTGCCGGCCGCGCACCTGCTCGCCACCCGCGCGCAGCAGCTCCCCGGGCACGCGGGACCGGCCGACGGCGGCGACGCGGCCGACGCGCACGACGAAGGACCGGGGGAGGCGTCGGAGGAGGACACCCCGCACGACGGCCTCGCCGCGCTGCCCGCCCCGCCGGACCCGGTCGCCGAGCTGGCGCGCGCCGCCGGCTACGACGACCCCGAGCGGTGGTGGGAGGACGCCGTCGAGCACCGCTCCGGCTCCGCGGTGGCCCGGTTCGACGCGCTGCGCGAGGCCATGGCCGCCGTGCGCGCGGCCGGGCCCGGGGACGACCCCGAGACCCGGCGCCGGGAGGCGGCCATGCGCCGGGCGGTGCGGGCGGCGCTGCGCGGCGGGGCGGAGCGCGTGGCGTTCGTGTGCGGCGCGTACCACGCACCGGCCGTCCACCCCGACGCCCGCGTGCCCGTCAAGGACGACACCGCGCTGCTCACCGGCCTGCCGAAGGTGAGGGTGACCGCCACGTGGGCGCCCTGGACCGCGGGCCGGCTCGCGACGGCCAGCGGGTACGGCGCCGGCGTCACGGCGCCGGGCTGGTACCAGCACCTCTTCGTCGCGGGGGCGCGGCCGGGCGCGACGGCGCAGGACGTCACCACGTCCTGGCTCGTGCGGGTGGGGCGGGCGCTGCGGGACGAGCAGCTCGACGCCCCGCCGGCGTCGGTCGTCGAGGCCGTGCGGCTCGCGGAGACGCTCGCCGCGGTGCGCGGCCGGCCGTCCGTCGGCCTCTCCGAGGTCACGGACGCCGCCCAGACGGTGCTCTGCGGCGGGTCCACCGTGCCGCTGCAGCTCGTGCACCGCACGCTCGTCGTGGGCGAGGCGATGGGCGCGGTGCCCGACGACGTGCCGATGGTGCCGCTCGCCGCCGACCTCGCCCGCCGGCAGCGCGCGCTGCGGATGACGCCGTCCGCCGCGGCGACCCTGCTCCAGCTGGACCTGCGCAAGGAGCAGCACCGCGAGCGGTCGCTGCTGCTGCACCGCCTGCTGCTGCTCGACGTGCCGTGGGGCCGGCCCGCGGCCGTCACGACCCGGACCACCGGCACGTTCCGCGAGGCGTGGGACCTGGAGTGGGTGCCCGAGCTGTCGGTGCGGCTCGTCGAGGCGGGCCTGCGCGGCACGACGGTGCCCGCGGCGGCCGAAGGCCTGGTGCGCGAACGTGCCGCCGCGGCGGCGGACCTGTCGACGCTCGCGGACCTCGTCGAGCAGTGCCTGCTGTGCGACCTGCCCGACGCCCTGACCGCGGTGCTCGTCGCGCTCGAGCAGCAGACGGCGCAGCAGCACGACCCGCTCACGCTGCTGCGGGCGGTCGAGCCGCTCGCGCGCACGCGCCGGTACGGCGACGTGCGCGACGTCGACACCGGCGGGGTGGCGCGGGTGCTGCGGACCGTCGTCACGCGGGTCGCCGTCGGCCTGCGCGCGGCGTGCGCGGCGCTCGACGACGACGCGGGTCAGCTCGTGCGGGACGCGGTGGAGTCCGCGGACCGCGGCGTGCGGCTCCTCGACGACCCCGCGCTCGACGCGCCGTGGCGGCGCGGCCTGACGGACCTGGCCGCCGACGAGCGCGTGCACGCCGCCGTCTCGGGCCGCGTGCACCGGCTCCTGCTGGACGACGGGACCCTCGACGTGACCACGGTGGCCGAGCGGATGTCGCGCCGGCTGTCGGTCGGCGCGCCCGCGCCCGCGGGGGCCGCGTGGCTCGACGGGTTCCTCGAGGGCGACGCGTTGCTGCTCGTGCACGACCCGGTGCTGCTCGCGCTCGTCGACGACTGGGTCCGCGGCGTGGACGACCGGACGTTCGAGGACCTCCTGCCGCTGCTGCGCCGCGCGTTCGCGCGGTTCTCCGACGCCGAGCGCCGCGAGGTCGGACGCCGGCTGCGCGGGCCGGCGGGGGCGCGCACCACCGCGGTGCACCTCGACCTCGACCGGGCGCTGCCCGCCGTGCACGCCACCGCGCGGCTGCTCGGGCTGGAGCCGGTCGCGTGACGGGCGCATCCGGAGCGGGGCCGGAGGGTGACCCGGTGGGCGACGACGAGCGGGTGGACGAGGTGCCCGTGGACGACGAGCGCGTGGCCGACGAGCGCGCGGGCGAGGAGCGCGTGGACGACGTGCACGACGACGACGACGCGGCCGCCGCGCCGGTGCGGGACCGGGCGACACGCTGGCGGCTCGTCCTCGGTGCGCCGGCCGAGGAGGGCCTGGGCGGCGTCGCGCTCGACGCGGACGACGCGCGTCGTGACGCGGTGCTCCGCGAGCTGTACGGCGAGGGCGGCGGCGCGGGGCGCCGCGGCGGGCTGGGCGGGTCGTCACCGCGGGTCGCGCGCTGGCTCGGCGACATCCGCGCGTACTTCCCGTCGTCCGTGGTGCAGGTCATGCAGGAGGACGCGATGACGCGCCTGGGCCTGCGCGAGCTGCTGCTCGAGCCCGAGATGATGGCGGCGGTGCAGCCGGACCTGGACCTCGTGACGACGCTCGTGGGGCTCGGCCGGGTGGTCCCCGAGCACTCCCGCGAGACGGCGCGGCGCGTGGTCCGCACCGTCACGGACCAGCTCGAGGAGCGCCTGCGCGCGCGCACGGTGCAGGCCGTGACCGGCGCGCTGGACCGGTCGGCGCGCACGCACCGGCCACGGCCCGGCGACGTCGACTGGGGCGCGACCATCGCGGCGAACCTGCGGCACTACCTGCCCGAGCACCGCACGGTGGTGCCGGAGCGGCTGGTCGGGCACGCGCGGCGCACGACGCAGGTGCAGCGGGACGTGGTCCTGCTGGTCGACCAGTCCGGGTCGATGGCCGAGTCGGTCGTCTACTCCAGCGTCTTCGGCGCGGTGCTGGCGTCGATGCGGTCCGTCGCGACGCGGCTCGTCGTCTTCGACACCGAGGTGGTCGACCTGACGGACGCGATGGACGACCCCGTCGACGTGCTGTTCGGCGTGCAGCTCGGCGGCGGCACCGACATCCGACGGGCGCTCGCGTACGCGCAGGGCCTGGTCGAGCGGCCGACCGAGACGGTGCTCGTGCTGATCAGCGACCTGTACGAGGGCGGCATCGCCGAGGAGATGGTGGCGCGCGCGGCGGCGCTCGTGCGGTCGGGCGTCACGGTCGTCGCGCTGCTCGCGCTGAGCGACTCGGGCGCGCCGTCGTACGACCACCGGCACGCGGCCGCGCTCGCCGAGGTCGGCGTGCCGGCGTTCGCCTGCACGCCCGACCTCTTCCCCGACCTCATGGCCGCGGCGATCGAGCGCCGCGACATCGGGCAGTGGGCGGCGGCGCAGGGCATCGTCACGACGCACGCGGACGGCTGAGCGCGCGGACGGGTGACCGCGCGGAGGTGGCGCGCCCGCCGACGCACCGCACGACGGCGCCTCACCGCCGCCGGTGCACCACCCCCGCGCTGCCGCCGCCGCGGCGCTCCGGCTCGGCCACGGACAGGAACCGCCCGTGGTCGAGGAGCTCGATCGCGGTGGCCGCGCCGATCTCGGGGTTGTCGGCGAACGCGTGCCCGAGGGCCTCGAGGTCCGCGCGCGGGAAGCCCGACTCGGCCTGCACCGTGGCGGTGTTGCGCGGGGTCGCCCGCGGTGCGGCGACGGCCGCGTCGAGCGGCATGCCGAGGTCGAGGCGGTTCACCAGGACCTGGAGCACCGTCGTGATGATCGTCGACCCGCCGGGGGAGCCGAGGGCGAGCAGCGGGCGGCCGTCCCGGACGACGATCGTCGGTGCCATCGAGCTCCGCGGCCGCTTGCCGGGGCCCGGGAGGTTCGGGTCCGCGCCGCCCTGCGTGTCGGTGAGGCTGAAGTCCGTGAGCTCGTTGTTCAGCAGGAAGCCGCGCCCGGGGACGACGACGCCGTTGCCGCCGGTGGACTCGATCGTCAGCGTGTACGCCACGACGTTGCCCCACCGGTCGGCCGTCGTCAGGTGCGTCGTCGACGTGCCCTCCGCGCCCTCGGGCCCGGCCGTCGCGGTCGCGGCGCAGTCGCCGTACGCGCCGTCGGGCGTGCCCGGCGCCACCGGCTTCGGCAGCGCCGCCGCGGGGTCGACGAGGCACGCGCGCTCGGCGGCGAACCCGTCGGACAGCAGCTCGTCGAGCGGGACGTCGACGACGTCGGGGTCGCCGACGTACCGGTTGCGGTCCGCGAACGCCAGCGCGCCGGCCTCCAGGTAGCGGTGCAGCGCCTGCGTCTCGTCGAGCGCGCCGAGGTCGACGGTCTCGAGGATGTTCAGCGCCTCGCCGACGGTGGAGCCGCCCGACGACGGCGGGGCCATCCCGTACACGTCGAGCCCGCGGTACGTCACGTGCGTCGGGTCGCGGCGCAGCGCCTCGTAGGACGCGAGGTCGCCGAGCTCGAGCAGACCCGGCCGGACGACGCGCGTGCTGCCCGGCACGACCGGCGGCGCCTGCACGGTGTCGACGATCTCGCGTGCGAGCCGGCCGGTGTACAGCGCGTCGACGCCGCGGTACGCGAGGAGGGCGTACGTCCGGGCGAGGTCGCGGTTGCGGAAGACCGACCCGACGCGCGGGGGAGCGCCGCCCGGCAGGAAGAGCTCCGCGGTCGACGTGACGTCGTCGAACCGGTCGGCGTTCTGCGCGGTCTGCTCGGCGAACGTCTCGTCGACGACGAACCCGTGCTGGGCGACGCGCGTCGCACCGGCCAGCGCCCGGCGCAGGCTGATCGTCCCCCACGCGTCCAGCGCGGTCTGCCACGTCGCGGGCGTCCCGGGCACGCCCACCGACAGACCGGACGTCACCGCCTCCTCGAACGGGATCGCCGTCCCGTCCTCCACGAACGCGTCCGGGCCCATCGCGGCCGGCGCGGTCTCCCGGCCGTCGATCGTGTGCACCTCACCCGTGCGGGCCTCGTAGAACACGAGGAAGCCGCCGCCGCCGATGCCGGCCGAGTACGGCTCCGTGACGCCGAGCGTCGCGGCCGCGGCCACCGCGGCGTCGACCGCGTTGCCGCCGTGGCGCAGGACGTCGAGGCCGACCCGCGTCGCGTCCGGGTCGACCGTCGCGACGGCACCGCCCGTCCCCACCGCGACGGGCACCTTCGCGGGCGGCCGGCCACCGTGCCACCCGCCGTGCCACCCGCCCGGACCGCCCCGACCGTGGTCGAGCCCGCGGGCGTCCGGCGACGCACCCGCCGGGGACCCGTCCACGCCCGGTGCGGCCCCCGGGGCCTCCGCGATCAGCGCCTCGACCTCCGCGGACGACACGTCGGCCACGTCGGCAGCCGCGTCGGTGCCGGCGGCCGGGCCCGGCGGTGCCGCCGCCACCGGCGCGACGCCGGCGG
>NZ_JBFTEP010000034.1:0-29975 GCF_047229365.1 Cellulomonas pasadenensis
GCGCGGCCCCGCGCACGACGAGCGCGCCGCCCAGCGCGACGAGGTGCAGCCGCACGGCGGCGCCCTCCCGTCCGCCCTGCGCGAGCGAGAGGTGCACGGCGCTCCAGGTGCACCCGGTGCGGTGCTCGCGCGCGAGCACCCACGCGCGCGTCGCGCGGTGGCGCGGCACGGGGTCGAGCACGAGGGCGTCCTCGCACCAGCGGATGGTGCCCCCGGCGGCGGTGAGCGCGTGCGTGAGCATGGTGTCCTCGCCGCCCGTCAGGCCGAAGCGCTCGTCGAAGCGCAGACCCCGGTCCCGCAGCCGGTCGAGGTCCAGCAGCAGGTTGTGCGTCGCCGCCGCGGGGACGGTCGCGCCGTGGGTCCGCCCCGGCCGCGGCAGGAAGAACCCGGACGCGCGCACCCACGCGTCGACGGGCGGTGCCAGCACCTTGCGGCTGGGACCGGCCACCGCGTCCGCGCCGGTGTCCTCCCACATCGCGACGAGGGCGGCGAGCCACCCCGGCTGCGGCACCTCGTCGTCGTCCACGAACACCACGGCACGCGCGCCGGCGTCCGCCGCGGCGTCGAGCGCCCGGTTCCGGACCGCCGCGAGGCCGGGCCGTGGCTCCCGCACGTAGTCGACACCGAGCGCGGCGGCCGTCTCGACCACCGCGCGTGCGCCGCCCTCGGGGTCGTTGTCGACCACGAGCACGCGGGCCGGCGGCCACAGGTCGTCCACCTGTGGCAGCACCGCGTCGAGCAGTGCGGCGAGCTGGAGCGGGCGCCGGTAGGTGGCCACCGCGACGACCACAGGAGTGCCCACGGACCACCACCTCGCCCCCTCGCGACGGGGCTGCGCAGCCGCCCCCGGCGCGCTCACCCTAGGAGGACGGACAGTCGTCCAGACAGTCGTGATGCGGTGGTATGCCCTGATTTCACCCGGTCGACCACGGCGGCGAGGATGGCGCCGCCCGTAGGTTGCGGGCAGTGCCGGCCCCGCGGCCGCGCCGGGGCCGGGCCGTCCGCGACGGGCGGCCGACGATCGCGACGACGACGGCGGCGGAGGGGGAGCCCGTGGCGGAGCCGGAGCTGCGGCGGGCGGCCGCCCACGCGAGGAGCCCGCTGGACGGCCTCGCCGTGGTCGTCGTCAGCTACGGCTCGTCGGACCTGGTCGCCGCCGGGGTGCCGGCCGGTCTGACAGCAGCCGGCGCGCACGTCGTGGTCGTCGACAACGACTCGGGGCCCGCCGAGCGGCGCGCCGCCGCGTCGCTCGCCGCGGACCGGGGCTGGTCGCTCGTGCCGTCGCCCAACGACGGGTTCGGCGCCGGCTGCAACCGGGGGGTCGCGGCCGCGCGCGCCGCGGGGTGCGACGTCGTCCTGCTGCTCAACCCCGACGCGACGCTCACCGTCGACGACGCCCGTGCGCTGCACGAGCACGTGCGCCGACACCCCGGCGACCTGGTCAGCCCCGTCGTCGTCCTGCCGTCCGGCCGCGAGTCGTTCGTCGGCGCGGTCGTCGACGTCGAGGCCGGCCGGACGCGTCGCCCCCGTCCCGCGGACGGCCCGGGGGTGCACCCGTGGCTGACGGGCGCGTGCCTCGCGCTGGGCGTCGACACGTACACGGCGCTCGGGGGCTTCGACGAGCGGTACTTCCTGTACTGGGAGGACGTCGACCTGTCCTGGCGGGCGGCCGCGAGCGGCGCGCGCCTGGTCGTGCGGGACGACCTGCGCGTCGTCCACACGGTCGGCGGCACGCAGGGCGGCGGCGTCTCGCCGCTCCACTGCTACTGGAACTGCCGCAACCGGATGCTGTTCGCCGCGCTGCACCTCCCGCCGCGCGACCGCCGGCGCTGGGCCGTGCGCAGCGCCGCGTACGCGCTCGAGGTGGTGCTGCGCGCGTCGCCCCGCGTGGCCGTCCGGTCACCGCGCTCCGCGGCCGCCGCGGTGCGCGGGACCGTCGCGGGCCTGCTCCTGGTGCGTCGGACGGTGCGAGGCCGTGGCGGCGCGTGGCCCGCGGGCGCTGCGGTGCGGTCCTGAACGTCGTGGGGACGTGCCGGGGTCTGGACGTCCGCGCCGCCGGCACGGGAGGCTGGGTGGAGCGCCCGGCGTCGACGCCGGGCGGCCGTCAGGCAGGGGGCCCGCCATGACCGCGTCCACGACCGTCGACACCATCCCCGTCGTCCCCGGCGCGCCGGTGATCGGCAGCGTGAGGGAGCTGGCGACCGACCCGGCCGCGTTCTTCGTGCGGTGCTACACCGAGCACGGTCCGGTGTTCCGCGTGCGCGCGCTGCGGCGCACCCTCACCGTGCTCGCCGGCCCGGAGCTCGCGCGGTGGATGGGCTCGCGCGAGGGCCAGGCGAGCCTGCGGTCCGCCGAGGTCTGGCAGGGGCTCGTCGACGAGTACGGCGCGACGCGCACGCTCACGGGCGTCGACGGGCCCGAGCACCGCCGGCTGCGCGAGGTCATGCGGCACGGGTACTCGCGCGAGGCGCTCGACGGCCGGTTCGACGAGCTCGTCGCGATCACCGACGAGTGCCTCGACCGCGCGTGGCGGCCGGGGACGGCCGTGCCGGTCGTCGAGGCGCTGCAGCTCCTCGTGACGAGCCAGCTCGGCACGATGCTGACGGGGACGGTCCCGACCGAGTACGTGCGCGACATCCGGACGACGATCCTCTACATCCTGAACGCCCTGGTCACGCGCCAGCGCCCGGAGATCATCCTGCGGAACCCCGTGTACCGGCGCTCGCGCGCGCGGGTCCAGGAGCTCGGCGAGGAGATGATCCGCGCGCACCGGGCGCAGGGTCCCCGTGCCGACGGCCGGCGGACGCTCGTCGACGACCTTATGGACGCCCACGACGCCGACCCCGGCCTGGTCGCGGCGGACGACCTCGTGCTGGCGCTGACCGGGCCGTACGTCGCAGGGCTCGACACCGTCGCGAACACGCTCGGCTGCCTCGTGCACGCCGTGCTCGCGCACCCCGACGTCCTCGCGCGCGTCCGCGCCGAGGCCGACGAGGTCTTCACCTCCGGCCCGCTCACCGAGGCGTCGCTCGAGCGCCTCACCGCGACGAACGGCGCCGTCATGGAGACCATGCGCCTGTACCCGATCGCCGTCGCGCAGCCGCGCGTCGCCAACCGCGACTTCACGTACGCCGGGCACCTGATCCGGGAGGGCGAGCCGGTCTACTGCGCCGTCACCGTGCCGCACTTCCTGCCCGAGCTGTTCCCCGACCCGCTGCGCTTCGACGTCGACCGGTACGGGGCCGAGCGCCGCGAGCACGCCACCCCGGGCGCGTACGCGCCGTTCGGCAAGGGGCCGCACACGTGCCTCGGCAAGGGCATCGCGGACGCGCTCATGACGCTCACCGCGGCGCGCCTCTTCCACCGGCTCGATCTCGCGCTCGGGCCGCGCGACGCGGTGCTGCGGCGGCGGGCCGCACCGACACCGGGGCCGGTGGCGAGCTTCCGGGTGCGCGTCGTGGGGGAGCGGCGGGGCCGCACGGCGGCGTGACGTCCGCCACGTCCCCGGGTCGTCGGCGCGTCTGCGGTGTCCGGGAGGGCGCCGCTACCTGGACGGTGTCGGTGCGGGAACAGCAGAGAAGCCGCCCCGGATCTCTCCGTGACGGCTTCGGACCTGCTGTCGTGCTGGTGGGCGATACTGGGTTCGAACCAGTGACCTCTTCCGTGTCAGGGAAGCGCGCTACCGCTGCGCCAATCGCCCGCTGGGGGAGTTGCTACGAGGTGGAGACGGGATTCGAACCCGTGTGTACGGCTTTGCAGGCCGCTGCCTCGCCTCTCGGCCACTCCACCGGTGGAACCGGAGTCCACAACGGCTGGGATGCCGGCGGATGATCCTCCGAGCGGACGACGGGATTCGAACCCGCGACCCTCACCTTGGCAAGGTGATGCTCTACCACTGAGCCACGTCCGCACATCTCCGTCCCGCCGTTTCCGGCGTTCCGGGGTGCGTCGAAGACTCTAGACCAGGTTCGACGCCGGAGTCCAACCGGCTCGGATGTGCCCTGGACCACGTCCTCGGTGACGCCCGGCGGACGCCCGGACGAACCCCCGTGGAACGGTCACCGACGCGTCGGTGCAGGCAGGAGCCCCCGGGCGACGGGCGCGGCGCCCGCGCGTCCCCTGCCGTCGGTAGGTTGTCGCCGTGCCTCCGACCCCTGTCCCGCGCCCCGGGCGGGCCTGGTTCGCGGGCGTGCGCGCGAGCGGCGTCGTCGAGCACGCGGACGTCCGGGCGGACCCGGCCGCGCTCGCGACACCCGGCTGGTGGGCGCTCGTCGGCACCTTCGAGGGGCGCGTGGACGCGTGGCGGTTCGCCGACGTCGTGACGGGTCCGGACGTCCCCGGACCGGTGGGCGACCCGGCCGCGTGGGCCGGTCCGCGGGCCGACGCGTGGCTCTCCTCGCTCGACCGGGACGCCTACGTGGCCGCGGTCGGGCGCGTGCGTGCCCACGTGCGCGAGGGCGACGTCTACCAGGCCAACCTCTGCCGCGTCCTCGCCGCCCCGCTCCCCGGGCACGGGCGGGAGCCGGACGCCGGCGCGCTCGCCGCACGGCTCGCCGCCGGCAACCCCGCCCCGTACGCCGGCGGCGTGCACGTGCCGGCCGGGGGAGCGGACCCCGGCTGCTGGGTCGTCACGGCCTCGCCCGAGCTGTACCTGCGCCTCGCGGGCGGCGAGCTGACGTCCGCGCCGATCAAGGGCACGGCCGCGACGCCCGACGGCCTCACGTCCAAGGACCGCGCCGAGAACGTCATGATCACCGACCTCGTGCGCAACGACCTGCAGCGGGTGTGCCGGCCCGGCACGGTCCGCGTGACGCACCTGCTCGACGTCGAGCACCACCCCGGCCTGGTGCACCTCGTGTCCACGGTCGCCGGCACGCTCGAGGACGACGTGCGCACGGCACCCGACCTCGTGGCGCGCGTGCTGGACGCGACGTACCCGCCGGGGTCGGTGTCCGGCGCCCCGAAGAGCTCCGCCCTGCGCCTCATCGACGCCCTCGAGACGGTGCCGCGCGGCCCCTACTGCGGGCTGGTCGGCTGGGTGCGGGTGGGGGAGGACGGCGACGTGCGCGCCGAGCTCGCGGTGGGCATCCGGACGTTCTGGTGGGCGGACGACGTGCTGCGGTTCGGCACGGGCGCCGGCATCACGTGGCACAGCGACCCGGCGCGCGAGTGGGCCGAGACGGAGCTCAAGGCGGCGCGGCTCGTCGGGCTCGCCTCCGGCCCCGCCGACGCCGGGCAGCCGGTGGGAGGATGACCGCGTGGAGCACGTGATCTGGGTCGACGGCCGCCTGCACGGACCGGACGACCGCGTCCTGACCGCCGTCGACCACGGCGTCACCGTGGGTGACGGCGTCTTCGAGACGTGCGCCGTGTACGGGGGACGCGCCTTCGCCCTCACGCGCCACCTCGCGCGGCTGGAGCGCTCGGCGCGAGGCCTGGGCCTGCCGCCGCTGCCCGTCGAGACGATCCGCGCCGCGGTGGACGAGACGCTCGCCGCGGCCGGCCCGGACGCGGGGCGCCTGCGCATCACCGTGACCGGCGGGCCGGGACCCATGGGCTCGCACCGGGCGGCGCCGGACGCGCAGCGGCCGACCGTCGTGGTCGTCGCGGGCCCGGCGGCGCGGGCCGAGACGTCGCGTGCGGTGCGCGTGCCGTGGGTGCGCAACGAGCGCTCCGCCGTCGCCGGCCTGAAGACGACGTCCTACGCGGAGAACGTCGTCGCGCTCGCGCGGGCGTACGCCGCCGGTGCCGACGAGGCGATCCTGGCGAACACGCGCGGGCACCTCTGCGAGGGCACCGGTTCCAACGTGTTCGTTGAGGTCGGCGGCGAGCTCCTGACGCCGGCGCTCGCGACCGGCTGCCTCGCCGGCATCACGCGTGAGCTGCTCCTGGAGTGGGGCGCCGGCGCGGGCCTGCCGGTGCGCGAGGCGGCGGTCGACGAGCTGCCGTGGACGGTCCTGGACGAGGTGGCCGCGGGCCGCGCCCACCTCACGCTCTCGGGGTCGATCCGCAACGTGTCGCCGGTCGTCCGGCTGGACGACGTCGACGTGGCGGCCGGGCCGCTCTCCCTCGAGGCGCAGCGCCTCTTCCAGGCGCGCGTCGCCGACGACGTCGACCCCTGACCGGTCGGCCCGCGCCGCGCCGTCGTGCGTGCCGTCCCGGACGCACCACGGCCGGCCCCGCCGAGGCGGGACCGGCCGTGGTCGGGTGGTGCGGTGGTCAGGCGGTCAGCAGCGCTGCGATGAGCGCGCTGATCTCGCCCTCCATGCGGTCGGACTCGGAGCCGACGGGGACGAGCGACTCGGTCGCGGCGAGGAACCGCACGAGCGGCTCGGTCGGCGCCGCCAGCAGCGCGCTGCCCTCGACCCCGCTGAGCGAGACGAGGGTGTAGTCGGGGTCGTCGTCGCGCCACACCTGGACGTCGCCGTCGCCCGCGGGGGCGTCGGCGGTCGCGTGGACACCCTGCGCGAGGAGCTCGCGGCCGAGGAGCCACGTCGACATCGTGTGCGCGCCGGTGAAGACGGCGCGGACGGTGTAGGGGTCGGTGGTGCGGAAGGACAGCTCCGCGGACACCGGGATGACGCTCGCGTCGGACCCGATCAGCTGCATGGCGACGACCTCGACGACGTCGTACGACGAATCCGTCATCGGGTCCTCCTGGTGACTGGCGCCCACGCCGGGGCTCGGAGATCACATCATGGCAGGCCACATGCCCGATTGGACCGGTCCGCGCACACAGTTCACCCGCCCGGACGCGCGGCGGGCGCCACGGTCCCCCCACCGTCCCTCGCGCAGGCTAGTGCCGTGGGACGCACGTGACCAGAGTGACGTGACCCCCGCGCCGGCGGCCGCCGGAGACCGTCGACGGCGGCACGCGACCCGCGTTTCGCCAACACGCCTCCACGTCGGCTAGCATCGTGCACCGCAGCGGCCCACGGGCTGCGGCAGCGGGCGATTGGCTCAGTGGTAGAGCGCCTCGTTCACACCGAGGAGGTCACTGGTTCGAACCCAGTATCGCCCACCCGCCGCGACGGCCCCCGACCTCACCGGTCGGGGGCCGTCGTCGTCCCAGGACGACCGACGCGAGAGTCGCCGCAGCAGCGCCGATCGCTGCGGCCTTGCGCCGTCGCAGGCCCTCGACCTGCGCCGTCGCACCCGCGTGGAAGACTCCCGGACGTGGACTTCCTCTCCGCCTACGCCCACGGCTTCGCCCGCGTGGCGGCGTGCACGGTGCCCGTGCGCGTCGCCGACCCGGCGGCCAACGCCGCGGCCGTCCTCGAGGCCGCGCGCCGCTGCGACGCCGACGGGGTGGCCGTCGCCGTGTTCCCCGAGCTGTGCCTGTCCGGCTACGCGATCGACGACCTCTTCCTGCAGGACACGCTGCTCGACGCGGTCGACGGCGCGCTGCGCGAGGTCGTCGCCGCGTCCGCGGACCTGCGGCCCGTCCTCGTCGTCGGGGCGCCGCTCGTGCACGGGACGCGCGTGCTCAACGCGGCCGTCGTGGTGCACCGCGGGCGCGTGCTGGGCGTGGCGCCGAAGGCGCACCTGCCCACGTACCGGGAGTTCTACGAGCGCCGGTGGTTCGCGCCGGGCGACGACGTGCGCGGCACGACGACGGTCGCGGGCCAGGAGGCGCCGATCGGCACCGACCTGCTGTTCGCCGCGACGGACGTGCCGGACCTCGTGCTGCACGTCGAGGTGTGCGAGGACATGTGGGTGCCCGTGCCGCCGAGCGCGACGGCCGCCCTCGCCGGCGCGACGGTGCTGGCCAACCTCTCGAGCAGCCCCGTCACCGTGGGACGCGCCGAGGAGCGCCGCCTGCTCGTGCGGTCCGCGTCGGCGCGCTGCCTGGCGGCGTACGTGTACGCGGCGGCGGGGCAGGGGGAGTCGAGCACGGACCTGTCGTGGGACGGGCAGACGCTCGTGTACGAGCTCGGCGAGATGGTCGCCGAGGGCGCGCGGTTCCCGGACGGCGCGCTGCTCACGGTCGCCGACGTGGACCTCGGGCGGCTGCGCCAGGAGCGCCTGCGCATGGGCACGTTCGACGACAACCGGCGTGCGCTCGGCCTCGCGCCGGCCGGCGGCGACCGGCGCACGGTCCGGTTCGAGCTCGACCCGCCCGACGGCGACATCGGCCTGCGCCGCGCGGTCGACCGCTTCCCGTTCGTCCCGGACGACCCGGAGCGGCTCGCGCTCGACTGCTACGAGGCCTACAACATCCAGGTCTCGGCGCTCGAGCAGCGGCTGCGCTCGATCGGCGACCCGAGGATCGTCATCGGCGTGTCCGGCGGGCTCGACTCCACCCACGCGCTGATCGTCGCCGCACGTGCCATGGACCGGCTCGGTCGCCCGCGCAGCGACATCCTCGCGTTCACCATGCCGGGGTTCGCGACGAGCGAGACGACCAAGGGCAGCGCCCTCGCGCTCATGGAGGCGCTCGGCACGACGTACGAGACGATCGACATCCGCCCGGCCGCGCTGCAGATGCTCACCGACCTCGGGCACCCCGCCGGCGAGGGCGCCGACGTCTACGACGTCACCTTCGAGAACGTCCAGGCGGGCCTGCGCACCGACTACCTCTTCCGTGCGGCCAACCAGCGCGGCGGCATCGTGCTGGGCACGGGCGACCTCTCCGAGCTCGCGCTCGGCTGGTGCACGTACGGCGTGGGCGACCAGATGTCGCACTACGGCGTCAACGCCGGCGTGCCGAAGACGTTCATCCAGCACCTCATCCGCTGGGTCGTCGGCGAGGGGCACTTCGACGACGCCACGAACGCCGTGCTGCTGCGCGTGCTGGACCAGGAGATCTCGCCCGAGCTCGTCCCGGCGCGCGAGGGCGAGCGCATGCAGAGCACCGAGGACGTCGTCGGTCCGTACGCGCTGCAGGACTTCACGCTCTTCCAGGTGCTGCGGCACGGCACCCGCCCGTCGAAGATCGCCTTCCTCGCCTGGCACGCGTGGCACGACGTCACGGCGGGTACGTGGCCGCCCGGCTTCCCCGAGGAGCGGCGCGCCCAGTACGACCTCGCCGAGATCCGGCACTGGCTGCAGGTGTTCGTCCGCCGGTTCTTCGCGCACCAGTTCAAGCGGTCCGCGCTGCCGAACGGTCCGAAGGTCAGTGCCGGCGGCACGCTGTCGCCGCGCAGCGAGTGGCGCATGCCGTCCGACGCGAGCGCGGCCGCGTGGCTCGCCGAGATCGACGCACGCGTCCCCGAGCGCCTGCGCTGACGACCCGTATCCCGTACGGCCCGGCGGAGCCGGGTCGGTAGCATCGACCCGCCCGCGTCGGCGACCGCCGACCCGCCGCCACCGCGGTGCGGGCGCACGACAAGGAGCCTGCACCCGTGCCCGAACTCATGGACCTCACCGTCGACGGCGTCGCACGACAGGTGGAGGCGGGCACGACGGGCACGGACCTGTTCGGCGACCGCCGCGACGTCGTCGTCGTGCGCGTCGACGGCGAGCTCAAGGACCTCGCGCTCCCGGTGCCCGCGGGCGCGAGCGTCGAGGCCGTCACCCTCGACTCCCCGGACGGGCTGGCGGTGCTCCGGCACTCCGCCGCGCACGTGCTCGCACAGGCCGTGCAGGAGGTCAACCCGACGGCCCGGCTGGGCATCGGCCCGCCGATCACGGACGGCTTCTACTACGACTTCGACGTCGACACCCCGTTCACCCCCGAGGACCTCAAGGCCCTCGAGAAGGTCATGAACCGGATCGTCAAGGAGGGGCAGACCTTCCGGCGGTGGGACGTCACCGAGGCCGAGGCGCGCGAGGTCCTCGCGGACGAGCCGTACAAGCTCGAGCTCATCGGGCTCAAGGGCTCCGCGTCGGACGCCGCCGAGGGCGCGTCGGTCGAGGTCGGCCTCGGCGGGCTGTCGATCTACCAGAACGTCCGCGGCGCCGGCCGCGAGAGCGAGCAGGTCGTCTGGCAGGACCTGTGCCGCGGTCCGCACCTGCCGAGCACGCGGCTGATCGGCAACGGCTTCCAGCTCACCCGCTCGGCCGCCGCGTACTGGCGCGGGTCCGAGAAGAACCCGCAGCTGCAGCGCGTGTACGGCACCGCGTGGCCCACCAAGGACGAGCTCAAGGCGTACCTCGAGCGCATCGCCGAGGCCGAGCGCCGCGACCACCGCCGCCTCGGCAGCGAGCTCGACCTGTTCTCCTTCCCGGAGGAGATCGGCTCGGGGCTGTCGGTCTTCCACCCCAAGGGCGGGATCATCCGCATGGAGATGGAGGAGTACTCGCGCCGCCGGCACGTGCAGGCCGGGTACTCGTTCGTGAACACCCCGCACATCACCAAGGAGCAGCTGTTCCAGCTCTCCGGGCACCTCGACTGGTACGCCGACGGCATGTACCCGCCCATGCAGCTGGACGAGGAGCGCGACGCCGACGGGCACGTCCGCCGGGCGGGGCAGAACTACTACCTCAAGCCCATGAACTGCCCGATGCACAACCTGATCTTCCGCTCGCGCGGGCGCTCGTACCGCGAGCTGCCGCTGCGCCTGTTCGAGTTCGGCACCGTGTACCGGTACGAGAAGTCGGGCGTCGTGCACGGCATGACCCGCGGCCGCGGCTTCACGCAGGACGACGCGCACATCTACTGCACCCGCGAGCAGATGCAGGACGAGCTGACGAGCCTGCTCACCTTCGTCCTCGACCTGCTCAAGGACTACGGCCTCGACGACTTCTACCTTGAGCTCTCGACCCGCAACCCCGAGAAGTCGGTCGGCTCCGACGAGGTGTGGGAGGAGGCGACCGAGACGCTGCGCGCCGTCGCCGAGGCGTCCGGCCTCGACCTCGTCCCGGACCCGGGCGGTGCGGCGTTCTACGGCCCGAAGATCTCGGTGCAGGCGAAGGACGCGATCGGCCGGACCTGGCAGATGTCGACGATCCAGCTCGACTTCAACCTGCCCGAGCGGTTCGAGCTCGAGTACACCGCGCCGGACGGCAGCCGCCGGCGGCCCGTCATGATCCACCGCGCCCTGTTCGGCTCCATCGAGCGCTTCTTCGCCGTGCTCACCGAGCACTACGCCGGCGCGTTCCCCGCGTGGCTCGCGCCCGTGCAGGTGCTCGCCGTGCCGGTCGCGGAGCCGTTCGAGCCGTACCTCGACGAGGTCGTCGCGCGGCTGCGCGCCGAGGGCATCCGGGCCGAGGTCGACCGGTCCGACGACCGCTTCGGCAAGAAGATCCGCAACGCGAGCACGCAGAAGATCCCGTTCGTGCTCATCGCGGGCGGCGAGGACGCCGAGGCCGGCGCCGTGTCGTTCCGCTACCGCGACGGCCGCCAGGACAACGGCGTGCCCGTCGACGAGGCGGTCCAGCGCATCGTGGCCGCCGTGCGCGACCGCGTGCAGGTCTGAGCCGTGGACGTGCCCGAGGGCCTGGACGTCGAGGGTGCCGGCGGGCTCGCCGGCGTCCCCGACGGGTTCGAGCGGCTGTGGACGCCGCACCGCATGGCGTACATCGGCGGCGCCGACAAGCCCGCCGACGACGCGGCGGGGGAGGGCTGCCCGTTCTGCCGCGCCCCCGGCCTGGGTGACCAGGAGGGCCTCGTCGTCGCGCACGGCGCCGTCGCGTACGTCGTGCTCAACCTGTACCCGTACAACGGCGGCCACCTGCTCGTGTGCCCGTACCGCCACGTCGCGGACTACACCGACCTGACGGACGACGAGGTCGCGGAGGTGGCCGCGCTCACGCGCACCGCGATGCGCGTGCTGCGCGCCGTCTCCGCGCCGCACGGCTTCAACCTCGGCATGAACCAGGGCCAGGTCGCGGGCGCGGGCATCCAGGCGCACCTGCACCAGCACGTCGTCCCGCGCTGGGGCGGCGACGCGAACTTCCTGCCCATCGTCGCGCGCACCCGCGCGCTGCCCGAGCTGCTCGCCGACACGCGCGACCGCCTCGCCGCGGCGTGGCCGGCCGCGGGGGAGTGACGGACCTGTGCTGAGCCGGCTGCGTGGCGCCATGGCGCGCCTGTGGACGCCCCTCGCCGACGCGCTGCTGCGCGCCGGCGTCTCACCCGACGCCGTCACGGTGGTCGGGACGCTCGGCGTGGTCGTCACCGCGCTGTGGGCGTTCCCGACCGGGCACCTCGCCGTCGGGGCCCTCGTCATCGCCGTCTTCTCGCTGACGGACTCGCTCGACGGCGTCATGGCGCGCCGCGCCGGCCGGTCGGGCCCGTGGGGCGCGTTCCTCGACTCGACGCTCGACCGCTTCGGCGACGCGGCCGTCTTCGGCGGACTCGTCGTGTGGTTCGCCGGGGGCGGGGACGACCGCACGACGGCGCTGCTCGCACTGGTCTGCCTCGTGCTCGGCTCGGTCGTGCCCTACGCCCGGGCGCGTGCCGAGGGCCTCGGCATGACCGCGAGCGGCGGGATCGCCGAGCGGGCGGACCGGCTGTTCGCCGTCCTGCTCGCCGCGCTCGTCGTCGGGCTGGGCGCGCCGACCGTCGTCATGACGGTCGTGCTCGTGCTGCTCGCCGTCGCGTCGGCCGTGACGGTCGTGCAGCGCGTCGCCGCCGTCCGCCGCCAGGTGCGCGCGGGGGTGGCGCCGTGAGCCTCGACGTCGCCCGCGCCTACCAGCTCGCGTGGCGGTACGGGCACCGTGTCCCCGGGCCGGTCGTCCGTGCGCTCACCACCGTCGCCGCCGACGTCACCTGGCTGCGCCGCGGGGGCGGCGTCCGGCGCCTTGAGGCCAACCTCGCGCGCGTGCGCCCCGACGTCGACGGCCGGGCGCTGCGGCGGCTGTCGCGCGCCGGCCTGCGCTCGTACCTGCGGTACTTCGGCGAGACGTTCACGCTGCGTGCGCTGACGCCCGACCAGGTCGCCGCGCGCGTGCGCGCCACGGGCCGCGAGCACGTGCAGCCGCACCTCGACGCCGGCCGCCAGGTCGTCCTGGCCCTCGGGCACATGGGCAACTGGGACCTCGCGGGCGCCTGGGCGACGACGCACCTCGCGCACGTCACCACCGTCGCCGAGCGCCTCGAGCCCGAGGAGCTGTTCCAGGAGTTCGCCGCCTTCCGCGAGAGCATCGGGCTGACGATCGTGCCCCTGACGGGCGGCGGCGACGTGTTCCGCCGCCTGACGCGCGTGGTGCGCTCCGGCCCGGGCCTCCTGCCGCTCCTGGCCGACCGCGACCTGACCGCCAAGGGTGTCGAGGTCGACCTCCTCGGGCACCGCGCGCGCGTCGCGGCGGGCCCGGCGGCGCTGGCCGTGAGCAGCGGTGCGCCGCTCGTGCCCACCGCGATCACGTACGAGCGCCTGCGCGGCGCGCGTCGCCGCGCCGCCGGCGGCCCGTGGGGCATCGTCATCTCCTTCCTGCCTGCCGTCGACGTGCCCGTCGACCTGCCGCGCGGCGAGCAGGTGCGCGCCGCGACGCAGGCGTGGGTCACGGCGCTCGGCGCGGCGATCCACGCGCGCCCGCAGGACTGGCACATGCTCCAGCGTGTGTTCGTCGAGGACCTCGACCCCGCGCGGGACGCGGCCGTCCGCGCGGACGCCGCGGCGTCGGTCGTGCCCTCCGCGACCTCCACCACCTCGCCCGCCCTCGCGCCGGAGGAGGCGCCGTGACCGCGACCGGACGCCCGCTGCGCGTGGGCATCGTCGTGCCGTACTCGTTCGACGTCCCCGGCGGCGTGCAGTTCCACGTCCGGGACCTCGCCGAGGCGCTGATCGCGCGCGGCCACGAGGTCTCCGTGCTGGCGCCGGCGGCGGACGACACCCCCGTCCCGCCCTACGTCGTCGCCGCCGGGCGCTCCGTCCCCGTCCGCTACAACGGCGCGGTCGCGCGCATGACCTTCGGCCCGGTGACCGCCAACCGCGTGCGCCGCTGGCTCGCCGCGGGCGAGTTCGACGTGCTGCACCTGCACGAGCCCGTGACGCCGAGCCTCGGCATGCTGGCGCTGTGGATCGCCGACGGCCCGGTCGTCGCGACGTTCCACACGTCGCTCGTGCGGTCGCGGTCGCTGCAGGCGGCGTACCCCCTCGTGCGGCAGTCGCTCGAGAAGATCTCGCTGCGCATCGCCGTCTCCGAGGACGCGCGGCGCACGCTCGTCGAGCACATGGGCGGCGACGCGGTCGTCATCCCGAACGGCGTCTGGGTCGAGCCGTTCGCCGCCGCGCAGCCCGACCCCCGGTGGACCGGCACGCCCGACGCGCCGACGATCGGCTTCCTCGGCCGGCTCGACGAGCCGCGCAAGGGCCTGTCGGTGCTGCTGCGCGCCATGCCCGCGGTCCTCGACCGCCACCCCGGCGCACGGGTGCTCGTCGCGGGCAGCGGCGAGACGGGCGAGCAGCAGGCGCGCGAGGCGCTCGGCGCCCGCGCGGGCGCCGTCGAGCTGCTCGGCAGCGTCAGCGAGGAGGACAAGGCGCGCCTGCTCGCGTCCGTCGACGTCTACTGCGCCCCGCAGACCGGCGGCGAGAGCTTCGGCATCGTGCTGGTCGAGGCGATGTCCGCGGGCGCGACCGTCGTGGCGAGCGACCTCGGCGCCTTCACGCGCGTCCTCGACGACGGGGAGGCCGGCGTGCTGTTCCGCACCGGCGACCCCGACGACCTGGGGCGCACGCTGCTGTCGGTGCTCGCCGACCCCGACCGCCGGGCCGCGGTGCAGGAGCACGCGTCCCGGGTCGTGCACCGGTACGACTGGTCCGCCGTCACCGACCAGGTGCTCGCCGTGTACGAGATGGCGGTCGCGGGCCGGGACGCCCCCGTCGGCGAGGACCCGTCGTCCCTGCGCGGGGCCCGGCTGCTCGAGCTGCGCCGGAGCCGGGCGTGAGCGGCGGCGCGTGGACCGACGTCGCGCTGGTCGTCCTCGTGGTGCTCGCGCTGCTCGGGTGGCTCGTGTGGGTGCGTGCCAGCCGGCTGGACCGGCTGCACCGCAAGGTGGGCGCCTCGCGGGCGGTCGTCGAGGCGCAGCTCGTGCGGCGCGCGACCGTCGCGGCGGAGCTCGCGACCAGCGGGCTCCTCGACCCGGCCAGCGCGGTCGTCGTGGGGGAGGCGGCGTGGTCGGCGCTCAGCGCCAGCGGCGCCGACGGCGACGTGCCCGCAGGGCTGCTGCCGGACGACCTGCGCGCGCTGCTGCGCGCCGACGGCACGGCCGACGCCCCGCCGGCACCCGGTGCGGCGCCGGCGACCGACCGCGGCCAGGTCGAGAGCGAGCTCAGCGCCGCGCTCGACGAGGTCCTCGACGACCCCGACGAGGTGGCGGCGCTCTCCGCCGAGCCCGGCGGCGACGAGCTCCTCGAGGCCCTCGCGGCATCCTGGTACCGGGTGCAGCTCGCCCGCCGCTTCCACAACGAGGCGGTCGCCCAGACGCAGCGCGTGCGCCGGGGGCTCCTCGTCCGTGCGCTGCGTCTGGCCGGGCACGCGCGCGAGCCCCGGACGCTCGAGCTCGACGACGCGTGGCCCGCCGGGCTGGCACGGCCGGGGGAGGGCGCCGCCGCCCGCGGCGGTGGGACGCGCGGGTAGTGCACCGGCGCGACGAACTAGGATGGGGACGTCATGACCACGGCGGCCGGCGCTCGAGGGCGCGCCCCAGAGCGTCGCGTCCCGCACCCTGATCGAAGAGGCCCGCAGTGACCGAGAACACCCAGCCCAGCGCCGCCGCCGGCGAGGTGGGCACCGCACGCGTCAAGCGCGGCATGGCGGAGATGCTCAAGGGCGGCGTCATCATGGACGTCGTCACCCCGGAGCAGGCGAAGATCGCCGAGGACGCCGGTGCCGTCGCCGTCATGGCGCTCGAGCGCGTCCCGGCCGACATCCGCGCCCAGGGCGGCGTCGCGCGCATGAGCGACCCCGACCTCATCGACGGCATCATCTCGACCGTCTCCATCCCGGTCATGGCGAAGGCCCGCATCGGGCACTTCGTCGAGGCGCAGGTGCTGCAGAGCCTCGGTGTCGACTACGTCGACGAGTCCGAGGTCCTCACGCCCGCCGACTTCGCGCACCACATCGACAAGTGGGCCTTCACGGTGCCCTTCGTCTGCGGTGCGACGAACCTCGGCGAGGCGCTGCGCCGCATCACCGAGGGCGCGGCGATGATCCGCTCCAAGGGCGAGGCCGGCACGGGCGACGTGTCGAACGCGACGACGCACATGCGCACGCTGCGCGACGAGATCCGCCGCCTCACGTCGCTGCCCGAGGACGAGCTGTACCTCGCGGCCAAGGAGCTGCAGGCGCCGTACGACCTCGTCAAGGAGGTGGCGACGGCCGGCAAGCTCCCCGTCGTGCTGTTCACCGCGGGCGGCATCGCCACGCCGGCCGACGCCGCGATGATGATGCAGCTCGGCGCCGAGGGCGTGTTCGTCGGCTCGGGCATCTTCAAGTCGGGCAACCCCGCGGAGCGCGCCGCCGCCATCGTCAAGGCGACGACGTTCTACGACGACCCCGACGTCATCGCCAAGGTCTCGCGCGGCCTGGGCGAGGCCATGGTCGGCATCAACGTCGACGACGTGCCGGTGCCGCACCGCCTCGCCGAGCGCGGCTGGTGACGACGACCGACCCGCAGGACCACGGCGCCGCCCCCGGCCCGCGCGCGAGCGCGGACGGGGGCGGCGCCGTCCGCGGCTTCGGCCCCGAGTGGCGGCGCGGCGAGGACGGCCTGCTGTTCCGCCGGGCCGCCCGCGTGATCCTGCTCGACGAGCGGGACCGGGTGCTGCTCGTGCGCGGCCACGACGTCGACCAGCCCGAGCGCTCCTGGTGGTTCACCGTCGGAGGCGGCCTCGACGACGGCGAGGACGCGCGGGCCGCCGCGGTGCGCGAGGTCCGGGAGGAGACGGGGATCGCGCTCACGGCCGACGCGCTCGTCGGTCCCGTGTTCACGCGCTCCGCGGTCTTCGACTTCTTCGCCCAGCACTGCCGCCAGGACGAGGACCTGTTCCTGGCCCGGGTGCACTCGTCCGACGTCGGCGCGCTGTCCCGCGACGGCTGGACCGACGTCGAGCTCGACGTCATCGACGAGCTGGCGTGGTGGGACCTCGACGCGCTCGCGGCGGTCGACATCGAGGTGTTCCCGGCCGGTCTCGCCGACCTCGTGCGCTCGGTGCTCGCGTGGGACGGCACGGTCCGCCACCTCGGGCTCGCGCGCGAGTGACCGCGCGCCGCGTGCGACGTACCCGCCGGTGACGTGACGTCGCGCGGCCGGCGTCCCTGCCGTGCCGCGACCCGCCCCGTCCGCGCGGGTCGCCCGCACCCCGCTCCGGCAGCACGGCAGGCCGGCACCTCGCCCTCCGCGACCTAGGATCGACGTCCGTGAGCCCCACGATCGGAGTCCTGGCCCTGCAGGGTGACGTGCGCGAGCACGTCGCCGCGCTCGAGCACGAGGGGGTGCGGGCCGTCGGCGTGCGCCGGCCGAGCGAGCTCGACGCGGTCGACGCGCTGGTCGTGCCCGGCGGCGAGTCGACCACGATGGACAAGCTGCTGCGGGCGTTCGACCTGCACGAGCCGGTGCGCGAGCGGCTGCGTGCCGGCATGCCGGCCTACGGCTCGTGCGCCGGGATGATCCTGCTCGCCGACCGCATCCTCGGCGGCATCGAGGGCCAGCAGACCCTCGGCGGCGTCGACATCACGGTCCGCCGCAACGCGTTCGGCCGGCAGGTCGACTCCTTCGAGACGGACCTCGTCATCGACGGCCTCGAGGACTCGGTCGCCGACCCCGTGCACGCGGTGTTCATCAGGGCGCCGTGGGTGGAGGAGGTCGGCCCGGCCGCCACGGTCGTCGGACGCGTCGAGGAGGGCCCCGCCGCCGGTAGGATCGTCGCGGTGCGCCAGGGCCCTGTGCTCGTCACCTCCTTCCACCCGGAGGTGACCGGGGACACGCGCGTGCACCGCCTGTTCGTGCAGATCGTCCGCGACAGCGTCTGAGGCCGCGGCGCCCCGCACCGTCGCGGTGCCGGGGAGCGCGCCACGCAGGCCAGCGGAGACGGAGGGTAGACGAGGCATGTCCGGACATTCCAAGTGGGCCACCACGAAGCACAAGAAGGCCGTGATCGACGCCAAGCGCGGCAAGCTGTTCGCCAAGCTGGTCAAGAACGTCGAGGTCGCGGCCCGCACGGGCGGTGCCGACCCGGCCGGCAACCCGACCCTCTTCGACGCCATCCAGAAGGCGAAGAAGTCGTCGGTGCCGAACGACAACATCGACCGCGCCCTCAAGCGCGGGTCCGGCCAGGAGGCCGGCGGTGCCGACTACCAGACGATCATGTACGAGGGCTACGGCCCCGGCGGCGTCGCGGTGCTGGTCGAGTGCCTCACCGACAACCGCAACCGTGCCGCCTCGGACGTGCGCGTCGCGTTCACGCGCAACGGCGGGCAGATGGCCGACCCCGGCTCGGTGTCGTACATCTTCAGCCGCAAGGGCGTCGTGATCGTCCCCAAGGAGGGCACCGACGAGGACGCCGTCATGGAGGCCGTGCTCGAGGCGGGCGGCGAGGAGGTCACCGACCTCGGCGACCAGTTCGAGGTGCTGTCCGAGGCGACCGACCTGGTGCCCGTGCGCACCGCGCTGCAGGACGCGGGCATCGAGTACGACTCCGCGGACGTGGTGTTCTGGCCGTCGACGCAGATCGAGGTCGACGCCGACGGCGCGCGCAAGATCCTCCGGCTCATCGACGCGCTCGAGGACTCCGACGACGTGCAGAACGTGTACGCCAACTTCGACGCCTCCGACGAGGTCATGGCGCAGCTCGACGACGAGTGACGCACCGGCGACGCGCCGGGTCCCGCACGGGGCCCGGCGCGTCGCCGTGTCCGGGCACGCCTGCGCGGACCGGGCGCCGGTGCCTGCGACGATGGGCGCGTGCGCGTCCTCGGAGTCGACCCCGGTCTCACCCGCTGCGGCCTCGGCGTCGTCGACGGGCTGCCGGGCCGCCGGCTGCGCATGGTGGCGGTGGACGTCGCGACGTCCGAGCCGGGCCTGGACGTCGACCAGCGGCTGCTGCGCATCGAGCGGCGCATCGAGGAGTACCTCGAGGAGCACGCGCCCGACACCGTGGCCGTCGAGCGGGTCTTCGCGCAGCACAACGTCAGCACGGTGATGGGTACGGCCCAGGTCGCCGGCCTGGCGCTGGTCGCGGCCGCACGCCGCCGCATCCCGGTCGCCATGCACACGCCGAGCGAGGTCAAGGCCGCCGTGACGGGCAGCGGCCGCGCCGACAAGGCGCAGGTGCAGCAGATGGTCCGGCGGCTGCTCGAGCTCGAGGTCGCGCCCCGCCCCGCCGACGCCGCGGACGCGCTGGCACTCGCCATCTGCCACCTGTGGCGGCCGGCCGGGGCGATCGGCGCGCCGCAGCGCGCGCCCGGGTCGATGACGCCGGCGCAGCGCGCGTGGGCCGCGGCGGAGCAGGCGGCGCGCCGCCGGGCGTGAGCGTGTCGTTCGTACAGGTGTTCGCCCGCTGTGGCACAGTGGTCGCCGGTGCGCCGGCCGCGTGGGTCGCGCGCGGGAGCGGGAGGTGCGTGCGGTGATCGCGTCCGTGCACGGGACGGTGCTGACGGTGCGGCTCGACGCCGCGGTGGTCGAGGTCGGCGGCGTCGGCATGCTCGTGCAGGCGACGCCCACGACGCTCGCCGGGCTCCGGGTCGGCACGCCCGCCCGCCTGTTCACGTCGCTCGTGGTCCGCGAGGACTCGCTGACGCTCTTCGGGTTCGCGGACGCCGACGAGCGCGACGTCTTCGAGATCCTGCAGACCGTCACCGGCGTGGGACCGCGCCTCGCCCTGGCGATGCTGGCGGTGCACACACCCGACGGGTTGCGGCGCGCGGTCGCCGACGAGGACCTGGCCGCGCTCGTGCGCGTGCCGGGCATCGGCCGCAAGGGCGCGCAGCGCATCGTCCTCGAGCTCGGGGACCGCCTGGGCGCACCGACGCCGGTGGGCGGCGGCCCCGCGCGGTCCGCCGTCGCTGCCGACCACCGCGACCAGGTCGTCGACGCGCTCGTCGGGCTCGGCTGGCCGCTGCGCGCCGCGCAGGACGCGGTCGCGGGCGTGCTCGACGGCGGCACGGAGCCCGTGGGCGCCGACGAGGTGCCCGGCGTCCTGCGTGCCGCGCTCCGCGTGCTCGGGGGTTCGCGTGCCTGAGGCGGGGCTGCCGGCGGACGACGGCGCCGCGCCCGAGTCCCTCGTGCGCGCGGGTGCCGACGAGCTCGAGCGCGCCGCCGAGGCGGCGCTGCGCCCGCGCCGCCTCGACGAGTTCGTCGGGCAGCGCGTCGTGCGCGACCAGCTCTCGCTCGTGCTCCAGGCGGCCCTCAACCGCGGGCGCGCGCCGGACCACGTGCTCCTGTCCGGCCCGCCCGGCCTGGGCAAGACGACGCTCGCCATGATCATCGCCGCGGAGCTCGGCACGTCGTTGCGCGTGACCAGCGGCCCGGCCATCCAGCACGCGGGCGACCTCGCCGCGGTGCTGTCCTCGCTCGAGGAGGGCGAGGTGCTGTTCCTCGACGAGATCCACCGGCTGGCGCGCCCGGCCGAGGAGCTGCTGTACGTCGCCATGGAGGACTTCCGGGTCGACGTGGTCGTCGGCAAGGGCGCGGGCGCGAGCGCGATCCCGCTGTCGCTCCCACCGTTCACCGTCGTCGGCGCGACGACGCGCGCCGGGCTGCTGCCGGCGCCCCTGCGGGACCGCTTCGGCTTCACCGGCCACCTCGACTTCTACGACGACGAGGAGCTCGAGCGCGTCCTGCTGCGGTCCGCCGGTCTGCTCGACGTGCCGCTCGAGGGCGAGGCCGCCGCGGAGATCGCGTCGCGCTCGCGCGGCACGCCGCGCATCGCGAACCGCCTGCTGCGCCGTGTGCGCGACTGGGCGGAGGTGCGCGGCGACGGCCGGCTCACGCTCGACGCGGCACGGGCCGCGCTGGCGGTGTACGAGGTCGACGAGCGCGGGCTCGACCGGCTCGACCGGTCGGTGCTGCAGGCGCTGTGCCTGCGGTTCGGCGGCGGGCCGGTGGGCCTGACGACGCTCGCCGTCGCCGTGGGGGAGGAGCCCGAGACCGTGGAGACGGTCGCCGAGCCGTTCCTCGTGCGGGAGGGCCTGATCGGCCGGACGCCGCGCGGGCGCGTGGCGATGCCCGCGGCGTGGGACCACCTCGGCCTCGACCGCCCGGCGCCGGCGGACACGCTTTTCGGCTGAGGGCGGCCGGCCGCTGACCGCCGAGCCACCGGGACCGCCGCCGGGTGGGTCCGGGAACGGTCCGGGGCGGACGGACGTTGGAGGCTCCGGCCGCGGCGCCTAGACTGCGGCGGACGTCGACACCGATGCGGAGACCTTCCCCCTCATGGACTACTCGTTCCTCATCATCCTGCTGGTCGCCTTCGCGGCCCTGTGGTTCATGTCGAGCCGCACCCGCAAGCAGCAGCGGGAGATGGCCGACCTGCGCACCAACCTCGAGGTCGGCGACGAGGTCATGACCGGGTCCGGGCTGTTCGGCACCGTCACCGCCGTCGAGGGCGACGTCGTGACGCTCGAGTCCACGCCGGGTTCCGAGACCCGGTGGCTCAGGGCCGCGATCGCTCGCCGCGTCGACCCGCCCGTCGTGGACGACGTCGAGGAGGTCGTGGTCGAGGACGACGCCACCGACGCGGACGACCGCGACGGCGTCATCGACGTCCCGGACGACCTGTCGTCGCTGCCGCCGGAGAACCCGCGCCGCGACGACGACACCGACAGGAAGTGACCGTCGGCCCGGGCGACGACGCCCGGGCCTGGATCCCACCGACCGCCCCGCGGCCGGTGCGCGCACGAGAGAAGAACTGCGTTGGCTCCTCCTCCCCGCCGCCGTGAACGGCCGATCCGTACGCTCGTCGCACTCGGAGTGCTGATCGGCGCGATCTTCGCGACGCTCGCCGCCGGGCACCAGTGGAGCGACGCCGAGCTGACCCCGAGCCTGGCGCTCGACCTCGAGGGCGGCACGCAGGTCATCCTCCAGCCGGTCGCCGAGGCCGAGGGGGCGGTCACCTCCGACACCATCGACCAGGCGATCGGCGTCATCCGCCAGCGCGTCGACGCGTCGGGCGTGGCCGAGGCCGAGATCACGAGCCAGGGCGGCTCCAACATCGTCGTGGCACTGCCCGGCCGGCCGAGCGAGGAGACGCTGGACCTCGTCCGGACGTCGGCGCAGATGGAGTTCCGGCCGGTGCTCGTCATGGCCGCTCCCACGCCCACGGCCGCGACGGACCCGGCGGCGACGGCCACCCCGGCGCCCGAGGAGTCCGCCGCCCCGGCCGAGGGCGACGCCGCCGAGGGTGAGACGGCCGTGCAGCCCGCGACGGACGCCACGCCCGAGCCGGCCGACCCGGCGGCGACCCCGCCCGCCGCCGAGGAGCCCTCGGACGAGCCGGCCACGGCCGAGCCCACGAGCCCCAGCGACGTCGCGTACTACCTGACGCCCGCGGTGCAGGCGCAGTTCGACGCGCTCGACTGCACGCTCCCCGAGAACCGCACGGGCGGCGCCCCCGGCGACCCGACGAAGGCGTTCGTCACCTGCGACCAGACGGGTACCGCGAAGTTCATCCTCGGGCCGGTCGAGATCGAGGGCTCCGACATCGACACGGCGACGTCCGGCCTGCGTCAGCTGCAGTCGGGCGCGACGACGAACGAGTGGGTCGTCAACCTCGAGTTCACCTCGCGCGGCGCGCCGCAGTTCACGGAGACGACGACGCGTCTCGCGTCGCAGGCGCCGCCGTTGAACCAGTTCGCGGTCGTGCTCGACGCGCTGGTCATCTCCGCGCCGTCGGTCAACGAGGTGATCCCGAACGGGCGGGCCGAGATCTCCGGCACGTTCACGCGGGACTCCGCCGCGGCGCTGGCCAACCAGCTCAGCTTCGGCTCGCTGCCGATCAGCTTCGAGGTGCAGAGCGAGCAGCAGATCTCCGCCACGCTCGGCGCCGAGCAGCTGCGCAACGGTCTGCTGGCCGGTCTGCTCGGCCTCGTGCTCGTCGTCGTCTACTCGCTGTTCCAGTACCGCGCGCTCGGCGTGGTCACCGTCGCGTCGCTCGTCGTCGCGGCGATCCTGACCTACGGCGTCATCACGCTCCTGTCGTGGTGGCAGGGCTACCGGCTCTCCCTGCCCGGCGTGGCGGGTGTGATCGTCGGCATCGGCGTCACCGCGGACTCGTTCATCGTGTACTTCGAGCGCATCCGCGACGAGCTGCGCGACGGGCGCTCCCTCGCCGCCGCCGTGGACCGCGGCTGGGAGCGCGCGCGCCGCACGATCATCGCGTCCGACGCGGTGAACTTCCTCGCGGCCGTGGTCCTCTACGCCCTGGCCGTCGGCGGGGTCCGCGGCTTCGCCTTCACGCTCGGCCTGACGACCGTCATGGACCTGCTCATCGTCTTCTGGTTCACGCGCCCGCTCCTGCAGCTGCTCGCGCGCACGCGGTTCTTCGCCGACGGGCACCCCGCCTCCGGCCTCGACCCCCGCCGCCTGGGCGTCGACACGCCGCGCGTGCGCTACACCGGCCGCGGCCGCGTCACCACGACGGGCACCGCGACGGCGACCGCGCCCGAGGCGATCGACGGCCTCGGCGACCGTCCGGCGCCCGCGCGCCGCCCGCAGCAGCCCGTCGCCGCCGGCGTCGGGGGCATGACCATCGCCGAGCGCCGCGCCGCCGCACGTGCCGCGCAGTCCGGCGCGACGCCCGGGGCGGGCGCCGACGACGCGTCGGACGACCCGACGACCACGACCGACGCGCCCACCGGGCGTCCCGAGGGGAGCGACCACTGATGGCCTCCGGTTTCGCCCAGTGGGGCAACGACCTCTACACCGGACGGCGGTCGTACGACGTCGTCGGCAGGCGCCGCCGCTTCTACGTGGTGTCGGGTCTGCTCGTGCTCCTGTCGCTCGTGCTGCTCGTGCGCCCGGGCCTCAACCCCGGCATCGACTTCCGCGGCGGGTCGCAGTTCACCGTCTCGGGAGTGGCGGATCTCGACCAGCAGCTCGCCGTCGAGACCGTGCAGTCCGTCAGCCCCGACGAGGTGCCTCGCGTGGCCACCGTCGGCGGCCGGTCGCTGCGCATCCAGACGTCGCAGCTCGCCGCGTCCGAGGTCACGGAGGTGACGGCGGCGCTCGCCGAGGCGTTCGACGTGCCCGAGGAGGACGTCACCAGCGAGTACATCGGCCCCGCGTGGGGCCAGGACGTGTCGCAGAAGGCGCTCACCGGACTCGGCGTGTTCCTCGTCCTCGTGATGCTCGCGATGACGTTCTACTTCCGCAACTGGCGGATGGCCGCCGCGGCGATCATCGCGCTCTTCCACGACCTGATCCTCACCGTCGGGATCTACGCGGCGGTCGGCTGGGAGGTCACGCCGGCGACGGTCATCGGCTTCCTCACGATCCTCGCGTACTCGATCTACGACACGGTCGTCGTGTTCGACAAGGTGCGGGAGAACACGGCGGACACGCTGGACCAGACACGGTTCACCTACGGCGAGCGTGCCAACCTGGCCGTCAACCAGACGCTCGTCCGCTCCATCAACACGTCGGTGGTCGCGCTGCTGCCCGTGCTCTCGATCCTCGTCGTGGGCGCGTTCATCCTCGGTGCCGGGACCCTGCGCGACATCGCCCTGTCGTTGTTCGTCGGCATGCTCGTCGGCACCTACTCGTCGATCTTCCTCGCGACACCGCTCGAGGTGTCGCTGCGCGAGCGCGAACCGCGGATCCGCGAGCACACCGCGAAGGTGCTGGCGCAGCGCGCGGGGACCGCGGCGGCGGACGGTGGCGCGGGGGAGCCGGCCCTCGCCGGCGCGCCCCGCGCGACCGCGGCGCTGCGGCCGGGCGGGCACCAGGGCCAGGCGGCCCAGCCGCGGCGCAAGAGCCGGTGAGCGCGCTGACGGGCGACGCGCGCGCCGACCTGGCGCGTCGCGTCGACGGCCTGCTGCGCACGGTGCCGGACTTCCCCGAGCCGGGCGTCCAGTTCCGCGACATCATGCCGCTGCTGGCCGACCCGGCCGCGTTCGCCGAGGTCGTCGCGGCGCTGGCCGCCGACGCCCCGGGCCGGGTGGACCTCGTCGCCGGCATGGAGGCCCGCGGGTTCCTGCTCGCTGCGCCGGTCGCCACCGCGCTCGGCGCGGGCGTCGTGCCGGTGCGCAAGGCCGGCAAGCTCCCGGGGCCGGTCGCGTCGGCGACGTACGCGCTCGAGTACGGGACGGCGACCGTCGAGGTGCAGCCGTTCACGGTGCCGGTCGGCGCGCGCGTGCTCGTCATCGACGACGTGCTCGCCACCGGCGGGACCGCCGCGGCGACGGTCGAGCTGCTCGAGCGCTGCGGCGCCGAGGTGATCGGCCTCAGCTTCCTCGTCGAGCTGGAGGCGCTGCGCGGGCGGGACCTGCTGCCCGGTCGCGAGATCGACGCGCTGCTCACGCTCTGACCCGCGCCGCGCGCGCTGCACCGTCCGTCGCGCGCGGCGGCCCGTCACCCGTGCGGACCGCCGCGTGCGAGTCGGCACGTGCACCGACGTAGACTCGTCCGACCAGGACCGCACCGTCGGCCGTCCGCCGCGGTGGTCGCCGCCGGTCCGCACGACGGTCAGGGGGAGGGGGTGCCGTGAACGAGAAGGTGAAGGCCGCGCCGTCGGAGACGGGCACGCCCGCGCCGGCGCCCTCGGACGCACCCCCCGCGTCGTCCGCGCCCGCCGCGGCGTCGATGCCCGGTACGGGCGTGCCCGTGGCCGGCGACGGTGGCGACGGCGTCGGGTCGTCCGGCTCGCGCGTGCGCGCCCGCCTCGCCCGGCTCTCGGGCCGGTCCGGCGCGACGTACCCGGCGCTCGAGCCGGTGCTCCAGGCCGTCCGCATGAACCACCCGAAGGCGGACCTGTCCGCGGTGGAGCAGGCCTACGTCGTCGCGGAGCGCGCGCACCGCGGCCAGCTGCGCAAGAGCGGCGACCCGTACATCACGCACCCCGTCGCCGTCGCCACCATCCTCGCCGAGCTCGGCATGACCCCGTCGACGCTCGTCGCGGCGCTCCTGCACGACACGGTCGAGGACACCGAGTACTCGCTGGACCAGCTGCGGCGCGAGTTCGGGCCCGAGGTCGCGATGCTCGTCGACGGCGTCACGAAGCTCGACAAGGTCGCGTACGGCGACGCGGCGCAGGCCGAGACGGTGCGCAAGATGGTCGTCGCGATGTCGCGCGACATCCGGGTGCTCGTCATCAAGCTCGCCGACCGCCTGCACAACGCCCGCACGTGGAAGTTCGTCGCCGCGTCGTCGGCCGAGAAGAAGGCGCGCGAGACGCTCGAGATCTACGCGCCGCTCGCCCACCGCCTCGGCATGAACACCATCAAGTGGGAGCTCGAGGACCTCTCGTTCGCGACGCTCTACCCGAAGGTCTACGACGAGATCGTGCACCTCGTGGCGGAGCGCGCCCCCGCCCGTGAGGAGTACCTCGCGACGGTCCGCGACCAGGTCGGCACGGACCTGCGCGGCGCGAAGATCCGCGCGACCGTCACCGGGCGGCCGAAGCACTACTACTCGATCTACCAGAAGATGATCGTGCGCGGCCGCGACTTCGCCGACATCTACGACCTCGTGGGCGTCCGCGTCCTCGTCGACACGGTACGCGACTGCTACGCGGCCCTCGGCGCCCTGCACGCGCGGTGGAACCCGGTCCCCGGCCGGTTCAAGGACTACATCGCGATGCCGAAGTTCAACCTGTACCAGTCGCTGCACACGACGGTGATCGGCCCCGGCGGCAAGCCGGTGGAGATCCAGATCCGCACGCACGACATGCACCGCCGTGCCGAGTACGGCGTCGCCGCGCACTGGAAGTACAAGGAGAACGCCAAGAACGGCCAGCCGGCCGGCGACGACATGACGTGGCTGCGTCAGCTCGTCGACTGGCAGCGGGAGACCGCGGACCCGGCCGAGTTCCTCGACCTGCTGCGCGACGAGATCGCCGGTGCCGAGGTGTACGTGTTCACGCCGAAGGGGGACGTCCAGGCGCTGCCCGCGGGCTCGACGCCGGTCGACTTCGCGTACGCCGTGCACACCGAGGTCGGGCACCGCACCATGGGCGCCCGCGTCAACGGTCGGCTCGTGCCGCTCGACTCGACGCTCGAGAACGGCGACGTCGTCGAGGTGTTCACCTCGCGCTCCGAGACCGCCGGCCCGAGCCGTGACTGGCTGGGCTTCGTCAAGAGCCCCCGCGCCCGGAACAAGATCCGCCAGTGGTTCACCAAGGAGCGGCGCGAGGAGGCGGTCGAGCACGGCAAGGACGCCATCGCAAAGGCGATGCGCAAGCAGAACCTGCCGATCCAGCGCCTGATGTCCCACGAGGCGCTCGTCGCGCTCGCGCACGAGATGCGGTACGCCGACGTGTCGGCGCTGTACGCCGCCGTCGGTGAGGGGCAGGCGTCGGCCGCGTCCGTCGTGCAGCGCCTCGTGCACTCGCTCGGCGGCGAGCCGGCGGCCGAGGAGGACCTGGCCGAGACAGCCCGTCCGGGGCAGCCGTCGCGGCGCGTGCGGACGGGCGACCCCGGGGTCGTCGTCAAGGGTGTCGAGGACGTCTGGGTCAAGCTCGCGAAGTGCTGCACGCCGGTGCCCGGCGACGAGATCCTCGGTTTCGTCACGCGCGGGCAGGGCGTGTCGGTGCACCGCACGGACTGCATCAACGTCGAGGCGCTGCGCCGCCAGCCGGAGCGGCTCGTCGACGTCGGGTGGACGCACACGAGCTCGCAGCTGTTCCTCGTCCAGATCCAGGTCGAGGCGCTCGACCGCAGCCGGCTGCTGTCGGACGTGACGCGGGTGCTGTCCGACCACCACGTCAACATCCTGTCGGCGTCCGTGTCGACGTCCCGCGACCGCGTCGCGCTGTCCCGGTTCGTCTTCGAGATGGCGGAGCCGTCGCACCTCGCGTCGGTGCTGGCCGCCGTCCGGAAGGTCGAGGGCGTGTTCGACGTCTACCGGGTGACGGGCGCCCGTGCCGCGGAGGAGCCGGTCATCCGGGCCTGACGGCGCGCGTCCCGGCGGCGCCCGCCGCCTCGCGCAGCAGGGCGCGGGCCCGCCGGACCCCGCGGTGCCCCTCGAGGTCGTCGAGGACCGCGGCCGCCGCGGCGAGGTCCACGCCGCAGCGGTCCGCCAGCCGGTCCACCGCCGCGCGCGCCACGGTGGGCGGCTCCCAGCGCGCGACGTCGAGGACCGTGCGCAGCGGCGTGGTCACGACGGTGCCGCTGAGGACGACGACGTCGGCGGCGGGGAGCCGTGCCTCGGCGACCCACCGGTCGGGGTGGGCGTCGGGCCGTCGCGTCCCCGCGCCCACGAGGACCGTCGCGCGTCGGGGGGCGGCGCCGCCCGCGTGCACCCAGACGGCGGACAGGCGGCCCACCGCGCCGCGGGCGGGCACGAGCCCGGCGAGCGCGGCGGCGCGGACCGCCGGTGTCTCGGCGGTGCCCGCGGTCCGCGCGACGCCGCCCCACAGCGGGACGAGGTGGCCGTCGGCCAGCAGCCCCGCCCAGGCGAGCGGGCCGACGTCCCGCCGGTGCACCAGCGCCGGCAGAGCCTGCGGCGGGGGACGCAGCCGCACGAGGGCCGGCGGGGCGGTGCTCGAGGTCGTCACGCGCCCAGCATGACGCGCGGCGGCACCGTGGTGCGGCGAGGGCGCCCGTCCTGTGGACGGGCGCCCTCGCCGGCGACTCCTCCGACGACCGCTGCCGACGGTCCTGCGCCGTGGTCGCGGCCGGTGCGGCTCAGCCCCGGGCGTCGTCCGCCGCGCGCTGGACCTGCTCGAGCCAGGCGCGTCGCGCGTCCAGCGCGGCCTGCGCCTCGGCGACGCGCCGCTGGTCACCGGCAGCCTGCGCCTTCGCGAGGTCGTCCTCGAGACCGGCGATGGCCTGCTCGAGCTGCGCCGCCGCACCCTCGGCGCGGGCCCGCGTCTCGGGGTTGCTGCGCCGCCACTGGGCGCTCTCGGCGTCGCGCACCGCCTGCTCGACGGCGCGCATGCGGCCCTCGACGCGCTGCAGGTCCCCACGGGGCACCTTGCCGGCGGCCTCCCAGCGGTCCTGCAGGGACCGCAGCGCCGCCTTCGCGGCACCGAGGTCGCGGACCGGCAGGATCGCCTCCGCCTCGACGAGCAGCGCCTCCTTGACCTCCAGGTTGGCGCGGAACTCCGCGTCGACCGCCTGGTTCGCCGCGTCGCGGGCGGCGAAGAAGGCGTCCTGCGCCGCGCGGAACCGGGCCCAGAGCGCGTCGTCGACCTGGCGGTTGGCCCGGCCGGCGGACTTCCACCGCGCCATGAGGTCGCGGAAGGCCGCCGACGTCGCACCCCAGTCGGTGCTGCCGGACAGCGCCTCGGCCTGCGCGACGAGGGCCTCCTTGGCGGCCTTCGCCTCGGCGTTGCGGGACTCGAGCTCCGCGAAGAAGTGCCGCCGCTCCCGGTCGAACGTCGTCCGGGCGTGGCTGAACCGCTTCCAGAGGGACTCCTCCGTCGGCCGGTCGATGCGCGGACCCTGGCGCTGCGCGTCCTTCCACTGCTCGAGGAGGGCGCGCAGCTGCTCTCCGGCGGGACGCCACTGGATGCGGCTCGGGTCCGTCCCGGCGATCTTCTCCGCCTGCTCGACGATCTGCGTGCGGGAGGCCACGGCGGCCTCACGCGCCGCCTGGCGCTCCGCCTCCGCCTGCGCCCGGCGCTCGGCGGCCCGCTCGCGCAGCCCGTCGAGACGCGCGCGCAGCCCGTCGAGGTCACCGACGGCGGCCGGCTCGGTCAGCTCCTGGCCGAGCTTGGTGAGCGTCTGGTCGATCTCCTTGACCGAGAGGTCGGTGGCGGCCAGCCGCGCCTCGAAGAGCACGACCTTGGCCTGCAGGTCGAGGTAGCGGCGGACGTACAGGCCCAGCGCCTCCTCGGCGCTCGCGCCGGGGAACTGCCCGACGACACGCTCGCCCGCGGCCTCGCGGACGTGGACGGTGCCGTCCTCGTCGACGCGGCCGAACTCGGCGGCGCGCGCCGCCTCGGCGGGGTCGACCGGCGGCCCGGCCGGTGCCGCGGGCGGGCTCTTATACA